>NZ_JAUBQD010000008.1:72031-100129 GCF_036701085.1 Microcoleus sp. Pol7_A1 | reverse complement strand
CCCTGCACCTGCGATCGAAAGCAAAAAATTTTGACCTAAATTAAATTTATAACTTTAGAGGCTTGACAAATTAGGTTCAATTGTGATTAAAACTCAGGCTTAATGAAGCAGCTAGTTACTGAACTTGAGATTTGAGGAGATACTGTTAAGGGCGATCGTCCCTGCACCTGCGATCGAAAGCAAAAAATTTTGACCTAAATTAAATTTATAACTTTAGAGGCTTGACAAATTAGGTTAATTTTAATTGACACTCATACTTGCTGTTAGCAGACTCAGGCAGAGGTCGGGTTTTTTTACAACAAGCATTTTTTAGGAGTGAGAGGGAGACGGTCGCAGACGGACAGTAAGTGCAAAACTGAGATGCTCCCGGTTTTTTTGTGCTGAGATACTTGATTGGTAATTGGTAAGCAAGTTTGAGGCATTACGCACCCTACGAACTAACTTGAAAAAAACATTTTTCGCCCGGATGCTACGATCGCTCGAATGCCAGAAAATTGATTTGTAGTTACGACATCCGTCATCGCGGAGTCAATCTAAAATCTAAAATCTAAAATCTAAAATCGTTCGATCGCGCCCCCAAACTTTGCACCACCGCGACCAACTCAACAGGCACGATCGGCTTGGACACGTAAATTTGAAAACCTTGCTGCAGCGCCCGTACCCGTTCCTCTACCCTACTAACCGCCGTAAACGCCAACGCCGGAATTTCCCTGTCCGCCACGAGCGATCGCACTTGCGGGAGCAGAGCCTCTCCATCAGGGGCCTGCATCTCCATATCGATCGCCAACACATCCGGATTCAGCCTTTCAATCGCCTCCAGGGCTTCCATTCCCGAGCTAGCGGTCTCCACCAGGGCCCCGCAATCTTCGAGCACTGTACAAGCCAAATCCAGGCAATCCGCGTCGGTATCGACCACCAACACCCGCAATCCAGAAAGATTGCTGCTGACAAAAGACTTATTTACAGGGGCTCGCGCCTTGCTGTGAGGAACCACAAACTCCTCTGGCCCGGAAACAGAAAATCCGCAGTCGCCATTTGGCTGTTTAATTGGCAATCTCACCAAAAAGCTCGCTCCTTTTCCCTTCCCGGCCGATTCCGCTTGCACCGTCCCCCCGTGCATTTCCACAAAATGGCGCACTAGGGCCAAACCCAAACCCAATCCGTTGTACGATCGCTTTGTAGAACTGTCAGCTTGGCTGAACCGATCGAAAACGTGGGGCAAAAACTCTTCCGCAATCCCTTGTCCGGTGTCGCTGACCTCAATTTCCACACTAGCGAGCGACAAATTTGTACAGCAAGCGGAGTCCTCAGGGGCGAGCGTCCCCTCCAGCTTCCGCACCGCCACCCTCACCTGTCCGCCATCGGGAGTAAACTTAATCGCATTCGACAGCAAATTCCACGCTACCTGTTGCAAGCGGCCGGAATCGCCAAAAATCCGCCCCGCAGTTGTGTCGAAATCCATCACAATTTCAATATTTTTTGCTCCAATCGCGGGTGCGAGAGTATGGAGCGCAGACTCAACAGTCGAAATCAAATCCACTGACCGCAAATTCAGCGACAGTTTGCCGGTAATAATCTGCGACACGTCCAACAAATCCTCGATCAGAGTTGCCAGCGATCGCGTATTGCGGTCGATCGTTTCCAGAGCCCGAACAGTGGTTTTTTCGTCAAACTTGCGGTTGCGCAGCAGTTGCGCCCATCCCAGCATCGCATTGAGCGGCGTTCGCAATTCGTGCGACAAAGTTCCCAGAAATTCATCTTTAATCCGGTTCGCCCGCGCCAGTTCCTGGGCTCGAGCTTGCAGTTCTCTTTCCAATTGTTTGCCAACGGTCAAATCGAGAATAAAAGCCACAGATTCTTGCCGCTTTTTTGCCAGCAAAACATATCCGATCAACACCGGAATCCGGCTGCCGTCTCTCCTCCAAAATTCCTTTTCGTAGGGAGTGCAAGCCCCCGTTGCTTGTGCCTCTGCAATCCCCTTCTCGTCGAGAGAGAGGTACTCCGGCGGCGTGATGTCAATCCAGTTTAATTCCCCGCGCTGCAAGTTTTCCCGCGTGTAACCAACTATCCGCAAAAATTCATCGTTAGCCTCCACGATATTGCCGTTAACATCTCCGAAGATAATTCCCATCAAGTTAGCTTCGGCCAACATTTTCAGCTTTTCTTCGCTAGCTTTGAGTGCAGCTTCTGCTTGCTTGCGATCGCTAACGTCTTGGATGTAAGCCGACAAACCAGAATCGGAAGGATAAAAACGCACCTTCAACCACTTATTCCATAACGGCACGAATTCTTCATACTCGACCGTTACCTTTTCTGCTAATGCTTTGCCAGCCATTTTGTTAAACGGTAAATCGATAGCCCAGGGAAATATCTCCCAAACATTTTTACCGATCAGTTCGGCTTCTGACTTGCCTAAAAGCTCCAGAGCTTTCTGGTTGACATAGGTGTAGTTCCCCTTTAAATCGACCGCGATAAAAGCGTCGGTAATGCTTTCGAGAATGTTAGTAATTCGATCGTTTGCCGATTGCAGCGCTTTAGCTGTTTCTTCTGCTTGCTGGCGAGCTGCTTGTTCGCGCGACAAAGCGGCAGCGCGTTCTTGTTCTGCAAGTTTTCGATCGCTAATATCGATGTAAGAACCGATGTAACCTGCAAAAGTGCGATCGGGCCTGTACCTAGGTACGCCCGTACCCAAAACCCAGCGGTATTCCCCGTCATAGCGCCTCATGCGGCATTCGATCCGGTACTCGGTGCGATCGTCGAAAGCTCTCCGGTAAATATCCCGACATTCTGGCAAGTCATCGGGGTGCAAGCTTTCCATCCAACCAGTGTCCCTTTCTTGCGCCAAAGTTCTACCGGTAAACTTCAGCCATCCTTTGTTAAAGTAATCGCCAAGTTGGTCAGTGTCCGACATCCAAATCATCACCGGCGCGGTATCTGCCATAATCCGAAATCGAGCTTCGCTCTCCTGCTGCTGTGCTTCGGCTTGCTTGCGGTCGTTCCGTTCTTGAACTTCCCGCAGGGCCCGCTGAATCGACGGCACCAAGCGTATCAAACGGCGTTTGAGAACATAATCGGTAGCGCCGCTTTTCAAAGTTTCGATCGCCACTTCCTCGCCCAAAGTAGCCGACACAAAAATAAACGGCACTCCCGGACAAGTAGCGTGGGCGATTTCCAGCGCTTCTTCTCCGCTAAAACAAGGCAACATATAATCTGCCAAAATAATGTCAAAATAGTGTTTTTCCAGCGCGGTGGCAAAGTCTTCCCGAGTTTCCACACACAGCAGAGAAAATTCGATTCCGCCATCTATTAGATATGCCTCAATCAGTTCGGCATCTAGGGGACTGTCTTCTACTAAGAGGATATTGAGCTTTTTCACAAAAATTCCTTTTATTTACTTAAATATTAGTTCTCACACAACCTCATCTGGTAGCTACTTGTTAAGTGCGATCCACAAAAATATTGCGTGTTAAATTGCATAAAAAATGTAAAAATCCATTGTTTCATCAGTTAAGCATTCACATTTCAATCATAACTTCTAATCAAGTCTTTTGCTACTTGCAGCAAGGTTAATCTCCGGTCTAACTTGATTGCCTAGCGCCCTTGCTTTTCCTTAACTTTCACCTGCTTTCAATCACTCCACACCGCTGTGGCCTTGCTTCTTGCCAGCAGTTTAACCGTACCCTGTAAAACAAATAGTCTCGCTCTTACTGCTAGAAACAACTAGCTATTTAGTAATTTATCTCGCTTACTGCTAACTACTGCTACCTCGTTTGGCAGATTATTTTTTTTGTAGTGAGTCCCGAGTTACTTCTAAATTGCTTTGCCACTCCTCTAAAGCTTAAATTCGCTTTAATTTTGCCCTTATATCCTTAATTTCGATCGATCCCTTCAAAAAAGTGAAAGTTGCTGGTGTGTCTGCTTTACTTTTTGCCGGATTTGCCTACAATGCAACAGTTGAAACCGGGCGAACATTTGGCTTGTCGATCGCCTTCGTTCCTCAAAAATCACTCTTTGTATAGTGAAAATTGTACTCGCCCTGCATCTGTCCAAAGATATATTATTGGATAAACATTAAACTCAACCTGCATAGATTCCGCTGAATTCGGTAGAAAGAAGTGTTACCCGGCATAAAATATGAGAAAGCTCGATCGAGCAATTAATTTCCGACACCAATCACAGAAAATTTCCTCTGGACTCGCTACACTTGCACACCCAGGTAGCCTCTGACCGATCGGCTTATTGGTTGAGCCAGAGCCAAACTGTCTTAAAATATACAATACGGTGAGCTGCTGCACAGCCCGCATATATTAAAAGCAAGCGCCAACTTGCAATAATTCTTTAAAATATAGGTACAGCACCGGCGATCCTGAACTCTTCCCCGTCAGAAAGGGTAGGGTTTCGCACAATTGAAGACGATCGTCTATGGTGACTTGCAGTAAAGCCCGTGCAGTTGCTTTAGTCTCAGGTTTATTCAGGTTATTGGCAACCAGTTACGAGGAGATTTGACCCGCCGTGCTCCAACGCATCAAACAAGACTTAAAAAACGACCTGATCGCAGGCCTACTGGTAGTGATACCGTTAGCTACCACCATCTGGCTGACAATTACCGTCGCCAGTTGGGTCATCAATTTTCTCACCAAAATTCCCAAGCAGATCAACCCTTTTGACGGACTCCACCCGATTTTGGTGAATCTGCTAAATCTATTAGTAGGGCTGGCTGTACCCCTGCTGAGCATCTTAGTCATCGGTTTAATGGCCCGCAACATTTTCGGCAAGTGGCTGCTAGACTTTGGCGAACGGCTGCTGCAGGCGATTCCCCTAGCCGGTTCGGTTTACAAAACTCTCAAACAACTGCTGGGAACCATCCTCAACTCAAACGACAAATTTCGCCGCGTGGTGTTAGTGGAATATCCCCGGCGGGGAATCTGGACTTTAGCATTTGTGACCGGTACGATCGAGACTAACGATATTCCGCCTCACCTGTCCGGCGAAACCCCGATCGGCATTTTCATCCCTACCACTCCCAACCCCACCACCGGATGGTACGCTATAGTCCCGGAGGCAGATTTAGTCAATTTGTCAATGTCGATCGAAGATGCCTTTAAAGTCATCATCTCCGGCGGCATCGTCAACCCCAGCAACTCAGTTCCAGTACCCCCCGAAAACATTAAGGGCAAAACACTCGAACCCTTGGTATCCGAATCAAGATACCAGGCTGTCCCAGTCGAAGAAGACTAAACCAAGACATCTTTATTCGCCCGTAAAGCCGTGTAAACTTTCCCCATAGCAGAAAATATTTGGACAAAACCAGCCCAAACCGAGACAGCCTACATTCAGAAACCCGGTTTCGAGCATAAATCTGGGGTTTGACAGCGAAGTATCTGTAAACAACCCGCCGCTGGCGAGTCAGAGGGCTGGTCTTGTACCGCTTTTAGTTTAGTTTTCTGCTAAAGTCCAAGTCGGCGCGCGATCGAAAAACTTCCTAAATTCTCAATTCCTATCTAAAAACTATGAAAAAAGCCCGCGAAACAGCACGCGAACTCGCACTTCTCGGCATCAGCCAACTGCCGACGAATCCAGAACTCTTAGAAGCCAAGAAACTGCAAGATGTTCTCCTCGCAGCTATCCGCGCCCTGACAACAGAAGTTCAAGAAGCCCTAGAAACAGCAGCATCCGAAGTGCAGCGGAGTAGCGACAAACTGCTTGCCAGCGAAATCCGCGCTGCCGATATACAAAGTGCTAGAGCAATGGTACGGGAAGCAGTCGAACTCACCCAAACCGCCATCAACCGTCTCGGTTCAGCAATGGAGTTTCCAGAACTGATCCAGCTAGCCAACCAGCAAGATGTCCGCACCTATGCTTTGCAAATCCTGACAAAAGTCAGCGCCAACCGCGTTCAAATTGACGAATTGCTCTCGGAAGCGCTGGTAGACTGGCAAATAGAACGCTTGGCCAGGATCGATCGAGATATCATGAGAATCGCGATCGCCGAAATCCTATATCTCGGCCTAGCCGAACAAGTCAGCGTCAGCGAAGCCGTCCAACTCGCAAAACGCTACAGCGGTGACGAAGGACATCGCTTCATCAACGGAGTCCTCCGCCGAGTAGTCGATAAAATCAATGCAGAAGTTGTTAGTCCGTAGTCCTCAATCATCAGTCAATAGTCTGTAGGGTGCCCTTCCGGCCGCGCACCTTACTTACCCCGCAGTCTGTAGGGTGCCCTTCCGGCCGCGCACCTTACCCAGAGTCATGAGCAATCGGCAATCACACCAATCAGCAATCGGCAATCGGCTCTAAACTAGGGACTGATAACTATATTCGCAATTTCCTATGGTATTTAATTGGTTTCGTCGCCAGTACAGCGAAAGCAAATCTTCTGAAACAGAGGCAACCCCCGAACAGCCGCCAGATGAGCCGGCAAAATCGGCATCGGTTGAGCCTCAAACAGATGCAACAGACGAAAGCTCTCCTGCTGTAGCCGAAGATTATCTCAACTGGGCCAAAGCTGCTTACAAAAATATTCAAAAACAGCAAAAACCAGAAACAGAAGTTTCCGAGACAGCAGCGCCCGAGGTTCCAACAGCCGAAACAGAAATCGCGACAGTTCCAGAAGTTGCAGAAGCGGCGACTGTGGAAACAACCGAGGCTCACGAACTCGAACCAGCACCCACAGCACCAACTGTTGCAGAAGTTCCAGAAGTTGCAGAAGCCGCAGCACTTGAAGCTACCGAGGCGGTAGAAATCGATGCAGCTAACCCAGTAGAAATTGCCGAAACTCTGCAACAAACAGCCGGGGCGATCGATATTGCACCTATTGCTCAAAAATTAGAAGTTACAGCAGAAAATATAGAAATTGCCGAACCTGCAACGGAGGTTGTAGAAACCGAATCACTCGTATCTGAGGGCGAAGCAGCGGAAGCCCTGCCGTTTTGGGTAAGAGCTCAGGCCGATCGGATGGAGCGCATCGAACGCCTCAAAGAAACCGCAATTGAAGAACCAGAGGCAATTGCAGCCGCCGCCGAGAGAGCGGCAATTATCGAAGAAATTCCCGGTTTCGCCTTTGACGAAGGCTTCCTGTGGTCTTCAGAAATCTTAGCCAGTCAAGGCCGCCGGCCAGATCAAGTATCCGTTGAAGAAATCACTTGGCTGCAAAAACTGCGGAAAGGCTTAGAAAGAACTCGCCGCAGCTTAATTAATCGACTAAAGGCGATCGTCGGTCAAGGCCCGCTCAATCAAGATGCGGTAGCGGAAATTGAGACTTTGCTGCTGCAAGCCGATGTCGGAGTCGCAGCCACCGACATCATTATCAGTCGCCTCCAAGAAAGACTAAAACAAGAAGTGCTACCGCCAGAACAGGCTCTAGCCTACCTCAAAAGCATCCTGCGCGATATTCTCGACGCTCCCTGTGCCGAAACAGCCGCAGGCAATCCCGCCTACAGTCTGACATTTGCCCCGGAAAAAGACACCTTCAACATCTGGTTGATCGTAGGAGTCAACGGTGCGGGCAAAACTACGACCATCGGCAAACTTGCCCACATTGCCCAAAAATCAGGCTACAAAACCCTAATTGCCGCCGCCGACACTTTCCGCGCCGCAGCCGTCGAACAAGTGAAAGTTTGGGGTTCCCGCAGCGGTGTCGAAATTATTGCCAACCCAGGGAAAAATACCGATCCGGCTGCTGTCGTCTTTGATGCGATCGCCGCCGCCAGCGCCCGAGGCACTGAACTGCTGATCGTAGACACCGCAGGCCGCCTGCAAAACAAAAAAAATCTGATGGACGAATTAAGTAAAATCCGTCGCATAGTAGATAAGAAAGCCCCAGGCGCTACCGTAGAATCTCTACTGGTCTTGGATGCAACACTGGGTCAAAATGGTTTGCGACAGGCAGAAGTATTCGCAGAATCTGCAAAATTAAGCGGAGTAGTATTGACAAAGCTCGACGGTTCTGCTAAAGGTGGTGTTGCCCTAGCAGTAGTGCAGCAGCTTGGTCTGCCAATCCGCTTTATTGGAGTAGGGGAAAGCATCGAAGACTTGCGTCCGTTTTCTAGTTACGAATTTGTGGAAGCCCTACTCGATTTTAGATTTTAGATTTTAGATTGATGAGGCATTGGCCAGCCGCGCCCATTTTTTGGAGGCGGACACAGAGCTTCAAAATCTCAAATTATTAACCTCAAACTAGCATCGCAGGACTTGCGCCGATCGCCGCGAGCGATCGAGTGAAAACTAAATATCTAGAAACAATACCTTAGTTCTGTTATTGCTTGGTTGGGTTCAAACCGCCAGCCCAAACAAGCGTGTCAAATTAAGCTCAAATGTGTAGTATCAGTAGGCTGTCTGATTGCACTTTCTTCCCGATCTCCCTGGCGCCCCCCTGATAGTCGGGTGGGACAGGAAATGGTCAAAGTCCCCCTTCTTCTTAAGGGGAGCCGCTGCGGTCTTGGGCGGGTCCAAGTAGAGCCAGCAGCGTGGATTTAGGGGGTATCTAGACTAAGCTATAAACGAGATTTCTTAAGAATTTTAGACTTAAGTTGATACCAATGTCCTAGTGCCCAACTTACTCGATCGAACCAAACTACTTGCTCGAAAAAAAAACGGGTTTCTGTTCAAGTGGCCCGTAAGTCCTCAATCATTCCTCCCTCTAACATCGAAAATCACAAATTAAAAATGACTGCTGTGCCTTTGCCTCGCCCCTCACCTCAACCTGCTGACCGCCCTCCTGGTCGCAATTCCACCGACGCGACGCCAGTATTTGCCCTCAAAGAACTGGTGGCGCGCTTGCACCGATACCAGCACAACGTTCAAGATATGTTGGGTTCGCTGGGATTTGCCCTGCGCAGTTTTAACAATCTCAACCAATTTTTGGAGTTGGTGCCTTTAGTGGCGACTCGGGTTACTGACGCCGACGGGGGAGCTTTAGTGCTGTTCAAACCCAACGGTCAAGTCAGGTTCCAGCAGTTGCACTGTCAGGAAGGACGGCAGTGCCAAGATATGCGAAAAGCGCTGGAAATAGCCACCAGGCAAGCTACAGCAGGTGCGAGCGCTAATGCTGCATCTTATTCGGAAACCTCTGGGCAAACCTCTAGTCTCGACCTGCAAGTCGGTCGTTATTTGGGCCCGGATGTTCATTTGTTTGGGGCGCCAATTTTAGTCAAGAATTTGGAACGCGGACGGCTTTATGTTTTTAGCAGTGACCCGCAATATGTCTGGACTCCCAGCAGACAGAAATTAGTTCGGTTGGTGGCGGATCAAACGGCCGTGGCGATTTGCAAAGACGAACTTACTGTTAAGTTGGCTGAAAAAGACCGCTTAGACAGAGAGTTAGAAATCGGGGCGGAAATTCAATTGCGGCTGCAACCCCGCAGTTGTCCGAAAATTCCCGGCCTTGACGTAGCCGCCCGCTGCCAAACTGCTAGCAGAGTCGGCGGAGATTATTATGATTTTATTCCCGCTGACTATGACCCGATCGGCAAGGAAGATGAGGGGGAACACCCCCCATCCCTGATTAAAAATCTCAAGTCAAAAATCGACAAGGGCCGCTGGAGCATCGTGATCGGCGACGTGATGGGCAAAGGAGTGCCGGCTGGCCTGCTGATGACGATGACACGGGGTATGCTGCGGGCCGAGGTTTTGAACCGCCACTCGCCTGCGAGAATTTTGCAACATTTAAACCGGGTAATGCACGCGGATTTGGAAAATTCCCACCGTTTTGTGACTCTGTTTTATTCGGAGTATGACCCGAAAACTCGCGTTTTGTCTTACAGCAATGCTGCTCACCACCCGCCTTTGCTGTGGCAAGCTGCAACTAATACGATTCTTCAGCTTGATACTTTGGAGGGAATGTTAATTGGCCTGGATGCTGATTCTCAGTACCAAGAAGCCCAAATTCAATTACAGCCAGGAGATACTATTATTTATTACACAGACGGATTTACTGATGCTGCTAATCAAAGGGGCGATCGGTTTGATGAGGATAACTTGACCTCGGCTTTTCAGTGGGCTTGTCAAAATTATCAGCACTCTGAAGAAATTTTGGATTATTTGTTCGATCGGGTTCACCAGTTTATCGGCATCGGCAACCGCAATGAAGATGACATGACACTGGTTGTACTTAGGCTAACACCTTTAGCAGGAGAAAATCACCATGATAGTTAATTTAATGCCGGAAATTACTGCTGGATTAATCAACTCGATTAATTGGCACGATGCTGCTCACGTGTTAGTTTTGAAATCTCATTTGAGTTCGACGGTGGTTTTGGCTCAAAGCTACGACATTTTTAGCAATTTCCAGAAAGCTTGGAACCATTTTGTTTCGACTGGTCAAATAGGAGCTTTTTTTATAGGTATTTTTGTGGGCTGGTTTATTAAAGGGATTATTCCTTAGAGTTCTTGTCGAAGCAGGTATCGGGAACGGATTTAAAAGGTTTGTAGCCACAACTTAACTTTTTTCTGATGCAGCAAAAGTTTCACAATTTTGTAGTCAAGACTTCAGTTTTTTCTGGTCAATAGATGTATAAAAAGTTTGCAGTCAGGACTTGAGTTTTTTCTTGCCGAATTTGGATGGAGGGCTAAAGTCTTGGCTACCAACCGGAGGAAGGACTAAAGTCTTTGCTACAAATCGGTTTTTAGAGACTTCTGCAACAGAGATATAATCTAGTTTTAGCTTGAGCAATGACAACACAACAAAAAACTTGGAGTCAAAGATTTGAATCGGCGCTGCACCCGGCGATCGCCCGATTCAATGCTAGTATTGGCTTCGATATTGAATTGATTGAGTACGACTTGACTGGTTCTGTCGCTCACGCTAAAATGCTGGCAAAAACGGGGATTATTTCCGCAGCAGAAGGCGAACAGTTAGTCAATGGTTTGGAACAGATCCGATCCGAATACCGCCAAGGACTTTTTGTTCCGGGAGTTGAGGCAGAAGACGTTCACTTCGCTGTAGAGAAGCGGCTGACGGATATCGTGGGAGATGCGGGGAAAAAGCTGCACACGGCCCGATCGCGCAACGACCAAGCAGGTACAGATACTCGGTTGTATTTGCGCGATCGCATCGCAGAAATTCGCGAGCAATTGCGGGAATTTCAAGGGGTTTTGCTCGATATTGCCGATCGTAACGTGGAAACTTTAATCCCCGGTTACACTCATTTGCAGCGCGCTCAGCCGATCAGTTTGGCTCATTACCTGTTAGCTTATTTTGAAATGAGCGATCGCGATTGGGAACGTCTCGGCGATATCTGCAAGCGGGTGAATGTTTCGCCTTTAGGTTGCGGCGCGCTGGCGGGGACGACTTTCCCGATCGACCGAAATTATACGGCAGAACTCTTGCAATTTGACAAAGTTTATGCTAATAGCTTAGATGGAGTGAGCGATCGAGATTTTGCCATAGAATTTCTCGCTGCTGCCAGCTTGATTATGGTACACCTGAGCCGCTTGTCAGAAGAAATGATTTTGTGGTCTTCTCACGAATTTGGATTTATTACGCTCAAAGATAGCTGCGCTACTGGTTCTAGCATCATGCCCCAGAAAAAAAATCCCGACGTGCCGGAGTTGGTGCGGGGCAAAGCGGGGCGGGTGTTCGGTAACTTGCAAGCCTTGTTGGTAGTAGTGAAGGGACTTCCTTTGGCCTACAACAAAGATTTGCAAGAAGATAAAGAACCTTTGTTTGATACCGTGAGAACGGTACAGGGTTGCTTGGAAGCAATGACGATTTTGCTGCGGGAAGGAATCGCGTTTAATGGCGATCGCCTCGCCGCGGCAGTTACGGAAGACTTTTCTAACGCTACAGACGTAGCCGACTACTTGGCCGCCAAAGGCGTTCCCTTCCGCGAAGCTTACAACCTAGTCGGCAAAGTCGTCAAAACTTGCCTCTCGGGGGGCAAACTCCTCAAAGATTTGACACTTGAGGAGTGGAAAGATTTGCACCCTGCGTTTGAGACAGACATTTACAGCGCGATCGCACCTCAGCAAGTGGTGGCGGCTCGCAATAGTTACGGGGGTACCGGGTTTGAACAAGTGAGAAAATCACTTATCGCTGCGCGCGATCGGATCGCCTAAACATCGTTGAATTATTGGACAAATTCCGGGTGGCTATCTCTCCTTAAAACGAGCGTGTTTTCCACTCTGGTTCTAAGTTCGGCAGATAGCCTCAGCAATTAATCTTCAGCAGCAGCCATGTCTTTGTCTCTGCCGCCACCGCTCATGGCGCCCATGCCACCGCCGTTGCCACCGTCAAATCGCCTTCTCTTGTTGGAGAACATATCTTGATTTCTCCGCTTGCGAAACTTGCGAGCGTATGCTTGATTTCGTTGTGCCTTCTCTTTCTTGAGATTGCGGCGCTTAGCCATTCTGACCTCACTAATAAACATTGACAGTCCCCGGGCTTTCACGCCCGGGGATTCTTAAGGTTGACACTCTGTGCACTCTTGGTGACGGAGATTCTTGGTTCAGCGAAGTCACTTGCTTGCGACTGGATTTCTCCAGCCTCAGTAGAGGTGTTTTCTCCCCAAGCGTAAATTCCGGTATGTCCTACCGTACTCGATCAGTTCTCTTTATGTAGTTAGGTTTTGTTCAAATTTAGCTTTCCTAAACCGCAACACCGTTAGGTGTGACTACGCACTCAACTAATCCAGTTAAGTTTTTACGTTGTCTAGTTATACTCAATTTTAGACCGATGACGATCATAGCACACCCGGCACAAGACCCCGAAAAAAGAACACGGGGATTCAAGTCGCTGGGAATCCGGGCCCGATGGGACGCAATGTTTTCGATCGTCCAGAATATTTCTATAAGCTCTTGACAAATACGACAAATGACTATAAATCCCGGTGACGTAGCTCCTGTCTTCAGCCTGCCCGACGCGCAAGGCAATTTCGTCAGCCTTGCAGATTTTCGAGGGCGGCGAGTTGTACTTTACTTTTATCCTCGGGACAATACCCCTGGCTGTACCAAAGAAGCTTGCGGCTTTCGCGACATTTACTCAGACTACGAGTCGCGCAATATTGCAGTCCTCGGCGTCAGCACAGACGGGGCCGGGTCCCACGCCAAGTTTGCAGCTAAATATCAACTGCCTTTTCCCTTGCTGTGCGACTCAAACGCCGAAGTTGCTACCGCCTACGGCTGTTACGGACTCAAAAAGTTTATGGGAAAAGAATTTATGGGAATTACTCGATCGACCTTCGCGATCGACCCTGATGGTAGGATTGAAAAGGTTTATCGGAAAGTCAAAGCAGAAACTCACGCAGCCGAGATATTAGCAGACTTGCCAGACCTCTCGCCTGAATGAAAAATTAAAAATAAAGACTTTTGACCTGACAGCTAAGAAACCTGAAATTACTTTCCCCTAAACAAGCTTTTGAGTTTATGCGTCGATTGTGGCAAATTGGACAAACTGTGCTGGGGCTGATTTTTCGACATCCCATCACTGGTACTGCCGTGATTCCGGTATTGCCTGACGGACGAATTGTGTTAATTCGCCGCCGCGACAACGGTCGCTGGGCACTGCCTGGAGGTATGGTGGATTGGGGAGAAGATATTCCCACAACTGTGCGGCGGGAATTAGCAGAGGAAACAGGACTCGATTTAGTCAAAATCCGCCGCTTGGTGGGTGTTTATTCGGCGGCAGATCGAGACCCTCGCCTGCACTCGATTTGTATCGTGGTGGCAGCAGAGGTAGATGGAAAGATGCAAGTTCAGGATACGCTTGAAGTCAGCGAGGTTGAGGCTTTTTTGCCCGCATCGCTGCCGGAGGGCGAGCTCAGCCACGATAACGACCAACACTTACAGGACTATTTTCAAGGCCTGACAACTTTGGCGTAAACCGGCGGGGCATCCAAATTTGAGAAAAGTCGGAAATTACCTCGCCGTCAAAAGTTTTCTGTTATGACTGTGAAATTAATTTTCACTGTTTTCCTACTTTTATTTACAAACTCTGAACATTAAATTAATCATCTTTTTATTACTGAATATTTAACCGGATGTACTCATCGCTACGCAATTCTCGGGTCAAACTCTCTGTAGGGCAAATCTTCTGGCACGAAGTCGGTCAAGGCCCGAATTTAGTATTTTTGCACGGTTCTTGGCAGGACAGCAGTCAGTGGCTGAGGACGATCGAACATTTGAGCCCCTACTACCAATGCTTCGCACTGGATTTGCTGGGGTTTGGCGACTCGGAACGCCCGAATCTTCATTATTCGATCGACCTGGAAGTAGAATGTCTCGCCCAATACCTCGATACTTTGAAGCTGCGACAGGTTTATTTAATCGGTCACTCTGTGGGCGGCTGGGTGGCTGCCAGCTACGCTATCAAATATCCCGATCGAGTTCAGGGTTTGGTGTTGGTGGCCCCAGAAGGCGTCAAGGTTGGCCATCGGCGGGGGCGGTGGCAGACGGCTAGCTGGCTGATCGGCCAACCACCCCTCGCTTTCTGGTTGCTGCGATCGATCTATCCAATTGCTAAGTTGCTGGGCCGCCAAAACAAGATTGACAGGCTGTTAAAGTTCAGACAGCAGTTGATGCAGTCCCCAGTTGCCGTGCAGTTGCTGTTCCGGCGGCGGCGGGCTGAAATTACAGCGGAATTAGTTGATGAGAATTTGCCTTTGCTGAAAGCGCCTGTTTTGCTGTTACACGGTTCTGAAGATACCCCCGCAGCTTCGTCTCTATGTCAATCCTATGCTGCTCTGGCTCCTAATGCCGAACTGCAATTAGTCAGTCCGGGGGAAAGCAATTTGCCGCAGGAAGTCCCGGATATTGTTGCTAAGTATATTCGCGAGTTTGCTAAGTGAATGGGTAATGGGTAATTGGTAACAGTCAACAGTCAACACTCAACAGGCTAATTCCCCAAAAAATGGCTTCGGGTGCGACAATTACTGCGGAAGCCGTATCGGGAAAAGCTGAGGCGAGATATTGCAGTAACAAAGTTCGATCGCCCCCCGTGAGTGCAATTTTGCTATTAGGAAACAAACACCGCCAATCTTCAATAAAATCCCTAACTCCTGCCACCGTCGCATACAC
This sequence comes from Microcoleus sp. Pol7_A1, assembly GCF_036701085.1. Taxonomy (NCBI): domain Bacteria; kingdom Bacillati; phylum Cyanobacteriota; class Cyanophyceae; order Oscillatoriales; family Microcoleaceae; genus Microcoleus; species Microcoleus sp. Pol7_A1. The sequence continues at coordinate 85,120 of NZ_JAUBQD010000008.1, read as the reverse complement.
AACTCCGCTTTGAATTGCCCCAGCAGTATCGGTAGCCCAGCGGTGCGGCAGATTTTCTGGTAAGCTGATTAAGGGTAATGCAGCGGTTTTTTTGCCTAGCGACGATAACTGCAAACCCAAACCCGGTAAGATGGCGCCCCCAACTAAATACCTATTGACATCAGCCCCAGTAAATGTTAAAGCTGTACCAGCATCTATAAGTAAAACTGGCCAACCCAATTGGTTGCCAGCACCGAGTAAAGCCAAAGCTCTGTCAATTCCTAGGGTAGGATAGAGTCCCCCGATCGGCAACTGGTCTAAAGTAATAATTCGGACATCAGGATAACTCTGCCAAATAGCTGTTTGTTGGGGAACAACTGAGGCTAAAACTAGAGGCAGGAGAACTAAAGAAAGTGTGTGAGGACTAGAAAAAGCGGGAGTAGCAGGAAGACAACGGAGATTTTGAGAAGATATTTCCTCGATCGACTTCCTTACTGTTTGTACCAAATATTCGATCTTTTGGGCCTCGGAGAGCCGGGAAACAGCATCAGCTTTGAGATGCTCTGTATCCCATGTTTTCTCCAGAGTTTTGCCCGCAAATAATCCCCAGTGCAGGCGCGAATTCCCGATCGCCAAAGCTATTTTAATCACACCTTTACCTGTCAATTCAGAGGTAAGGTTCTCGGTGCAATCTTGCGGGCGAAAATTGTCAGCAATTGATTTTTCCATGATGCTCGAACGCGCAAATATTGAACTAAAGATAGATGTTAGATTAATTTGATTCGCTTAATCGCGCGGTTAAGTCTATTTGACATCTGACCAAGTTCAATGGGGCGCGCCAATTAGTATTGTAGGCTGCAGAGCGCATAATTGGTATTTATAAATATTTGTAAAGCAAATAATTGCTATGCTCTGGCTGCATCCTTTATAATGTCTTAAGATATTCCAAAAGTCCTGGTAGCTGCGATCGGACTCTTGGCGGGGTAAGCACAAATCTAAAAAACCAGGATCGATCAAAATACTGTACCAATGCTGAGTAAATATGTCTTTAAAAATACAAGAACACGAAAACCCCTCGCCGAGATTAACTTCGCGGTTGCCTGAACCAGAAAAGTGGATGCAGGAAGAAAGTCTTTCGCAGCCGGAAGTAGACCAACAAAAAGCCCTAATCGTGCAGATGCAGCAGCAAGTTCAGTTATCAAACTTGCTGAACCAAATTAATAACGAAATTCGCAGTACACTTGACATAGAAGAAATTTTGACATCGGCCTGCCGATTGCTGGGGCAAGCGCTACAGTCCAGCCGCGCGAGCATTTTAGTCAAAGAATCAAATACAGAAAAAACTTTAGTCACGCGGGGAGAGTACAACGCGGGGGACTATCCGATCCAACTGGGTATGAAAGTACCGATGACTGATAACCCGCACTTGGCGGCAGTGGTGTCTCAGCAAGAGTCGCTAGCTCTGACGAAGTTTCTGGATTTTCCGGGATTGAACGAACAAACCCGAAAGATTGCCGAAGCTTTGGAGATTAAGTCCATGCTGGCAGTAGCTACTCGCTATCAAGGTGAAGTGAATGGCATAATTGGCTTGCATCAGTGCGATCGCGAACGGGAATGGACTGATTGGGAACGGCAGCTTTTAGAAGGGGTAGCATCGCAATTGGCGATCGCGATCAATCAAGCCAAACTCTACAGCAAAACGCGCCGCCAAGCTGAACGAGAATCGCTGCTGCGGCTGATCGGCAACCAAATTCGCAGTACCCTGGATCTGGGAACTATCCTGGAAACAGCGGTGAGGGAAGTGCGCCAACTGTTGCAGTGCGATCGAGTAATTATGTACCAGTTTCAAGACAATTGGCAGGGAAAAGTTGTTGTTGAAAACATGACGGTTCCTTGGCCTTCAATTTTAGGAGAGATGGGGGCGGATAAGTGTTTCCGGGGAGATTACGCCGATCTTTACCAGCAAGGGCGAGTCAAAGCAATTAATGATATTTTTAATGCCGGTTTAGAGCCTTGCCACGTTAATTTCTTAGACAGTTTGCAGGTAAAAGCTAATTTGATCGTGCCGATCGTTACCGCGCGAACAGAAGAAAATTACCCCGACACAGCCGGAAGCTATAATCCTAAATTTCCCGGTAAACTGTGGGGTTTGCTGATTGCTCACGAGTGCGGGGATACTCGCAACTGGCAGCGGCAAGAAATGGAGTTGCTGTCGCAGCTAGCAGACCAAATGGCGATCGCCATTCAGCAAGCAGAACTTTACAGCAAAGTCCGAGAAGCTGCGGTCAAATCTCAAGCTCAAACCCAGCAATTGCAAGCAGCGTTAGAAGAATTGCGATCGACACAGCAGCAATTGATTCAAAGCGAAAAAATGTCCGGTTTGGGGCAAATGGTAGCGGGAATTGCTCACGAAATTAACAACGCTAACAATTTCATCCACGCTAACTTGTTTCACGCTCAAGAATATTTCAAAGTCTTGAACGAAGCTCTAGAACTGACCGGGAATGCCTGCCCGGAAGCAGCGGCAGCACTTGTCAAAATAAATGAAGAACTCGAACTCGATTACATTCGAGAAGACTTTGGCAGCTTGCTCAAGTCTATGCGGGAAGGCAGCGGGAGGATTCGCTCGATCGTGATGACGCTGCGAAATTTTTCTCGTTTAGACCACGCTGAATTACAACCAGTAGATTTGAATGAAGGTTTAGAAAGCAGTTTCTTGATGCTGCAAAATAAGCTAAAAACAAATATCAAAATCGACAAACAATACGGCAGTTTGCCGCCCGTCAAATGTCATGCCAGTCAAATCAACCAAGTATTTTATAATTTGATTGACAATGCTTTAGATGCGCTCCAGTCAACGAGCAAACCGGGGGAATTAACCATCCGCAGTTGGCAAAGGGAGCCGGACTGGGTAACAATCTCTGTCCGCGATACGGGAACTGGCATTCCTGCAGAAATTCAAGACAAGATTTTTGACCCGTTTTTTACTACTAAACCTGTGGGGAAAGGCACTGGTTTAGGACTTTCAGTGTGCTATCAGGTAATTGTTCAAGCTCACGGCGGCAAGCTGAGCTGCGTCAGTCAGGTGGGCGAAGGAACTGAGTTTATTGTAGAGTTGCCGCTGACAAATCAGAGGGTAAGTGCATAATTCCTGCTTTAGTCAGATTAATGACCAATGCTTCATGCCCGCAGATTTGTAAGTAATTAACCGGACTTGATATTAATTGTCAACTTGCTGCTGATAAGCATGATATACAGCCTCTAAAAAGATATTAGCATCAACTTTGGTCGGCAGTTTTTCCAAACTAATGATTTGTTTAACCTGACTAGCGAGTTGTTTGCTCAATTCATTTCGGGCATTTGGTATCATAGCTTCGCGCCGCTGCAAATACTCTCGAATTACAGCAAAATCTTCTGGCAGCAAGCTGGAAATATCGGCCTCTATCAGCAATTTTTTTGCTAGGGATCGAGCCGGTGTTGATACTTTCAATGCAGCAGTTGTCATAGGTTGTTGTTCTTGAATTACCAGGGTGCCTCCTACCAAATCTCCTAAACGTTTTTCCTGCTGGTTGAACACGATCAAAAATACACCTATAAAAAATAAGTCGTCAAAAGGCCGCAGCAAAGCCCGTAGAGTTGATTGCTGAAGCCTGACTGGACGGCCGTCATCCCGAATTACTCGGATTTTGACATAACGCTTGCCTGGTGTTTGACCAGACCACGCTGTTTCAAAAAATACAAAGTAACCTACATAAATGAAAAAACCAATTAATGCCTGAACTGCTATCAACCAGAGTTCTAAGCCATTGGTACTTCCTAGCAACTTTGCGATCGCCTCAAGGAAAAATGAATTAAAGATCAGTACACCTATTAGAAACAGTATTAGAATCAAACCAAAAATGATATAGTCGATCAGCAATGCGTAGGCGCGATTGCCAATTCCCGCTAAGGTAAATTCGAGTTCAACACTTTCTGGAGTGTGGAGAGTGAATCGATTAAAAAGTCGCATAGCAGTAGAGAAAATTTTGTGTTTTGACTTAGGCTTAATTAGCGATCGCGCATTTTCAAACCCAAACCTTCTTTGCGGCTGCGGAGGTCGTAGTAGATAATGGCTTTCATAGCCTGCCAAAAAGGAGTCACCAGCGCACCGCTGACAATGCTCAGTACCACAATCAGAATATAATAAACTAAGTAAAATAGACCAGACTCTCTGCCCAAAACTGCACTTGAAACAACTTGAACGATCACAGTAAGTATTTGCACAACAATCGTCATCGGGAGTGAAACCAAAATGCCCACAAAAACTATCCACTGAATGCGTCCGACCGACCCCTTAGTTAACTGCCAACTGCGACTGATTGCTGAACTAGCACCTATATTATTTTCGAGCGCCAGCGGCAACTCAACAATCAGCAAGCGAGAGAAAATTCGGATATAGATAATAAAAAAAGCAATGACCGCAACTACCAGGAAAGCTGCAAGAATTGCGTAATTTTGCCCAAAAATAGCAGCAGCCCCCCCTGCCAATATTGCCATAGCGATCCCACCTACCAAGGATACCCCAAAGAAAATCAGAAATGTCAATGTACCCGCCCAGAACAAACCCCACATCCGAGGATTCACCTCACGGCGAGCATCACTGACAGTCTCTGGCTTTTCCCTAACTTCACCGAAAGCCAGACGAGAAATGAGCGCTGAAATCGCAGAATATTTAGCCCAACCGTAAATCGGAACTAACAACCACAGATAAGCTACGAATGCCAAACCAAAATATGGCTTAAAATGGTCGCGGTAAATCCGTAAACTAGCACTAACAACATTACCGACGCTCAAGGGGCCTGTTTGTCCAGAAGAACTAAGATTTTTTTTAGGCATGACTGGATGGGTATAATTCTGTGAGGCGGAAAATTTACAACTATCTTAAGCTATATCTAATAGAACTTAGAGAAAACTTTATGAATATTAAACGTTGGATCGCGCGGCGAGAACCGAACTGGAAACGGTTAGACACTCTGTTACAGCAAGTAGAAAAAAAGGGGCTAAAGTCCCTACCTGCGTCTGAAATCACGGAATTAGCGAGTTTGTACCGTTCTGTTTCGGCGGATTTGGCTAGGGCTAGGACAAACGAAGTAGGTAATATTTTGTTACAAGATTTGCAAAGCTTAACTTCTCGTGGCTACACCCAAATTTACCAAGGTTCCCGCCGCCAAGATTGGGAGGCTGTAGTGGAGTTTGGCCGCTGGGGTTTTCCTGCTACTGTACAGCAAACGTTTGGTTATACGGCAACTGCGACGGGTATTTTTTTAGTAATGGCGTTGATTGCTTGGTGGTTTGCTTGGCAAGATCCGGCGTTTTTGTCCCTAGTAGTTCCTGGAGACTTGATTAAAACGGTGCGCGATGACGGGAAATTGTGGATGGGTTCAATTGTGGGAGTGGAACCTTTAGCTTCTAGCAGTATTATGACTAACAATCTATCGGTATGCTTTGCGGCTGTTGGGGGAGGGATTGTTTTCGGTCTTTACACTGTTTATATTATGGCACTTAATGGAGTGATGATCGGCGCGATCGCCAGTTTAGTAGCTCAGCACAATTTAGCTTACCCTTTTTGGGCGTTTGTATTTCCTCACGGTTCCCTGGAATTGCCGGCAATTTTTTTAGCTGGCGGCGCTGGTTTAATCATCGCCCGCGCCATCTTTTTTCCTGGCAAATACCGCCGTGCTGATGCGATGAAATTTTACGGTACTCAAGCTGCACAATTGGTATTTGGAATTGTGCCGATGCTGGTAATTGCTGGTACGATCGAGGGTTTTTTCTCGCCAAATCCGGCAATTCCCGATCCGTTGAAGTATTTGGCTGGGATCGGGTTGTTTGCGCTGTTGGTGATGTATTGCAGTAAAAGGCGATCGGCTGAAATTCCTAGATAATTCGGAGCTTGAAATCGGGCAACCACCGGGGAATTGCCCCTACCTATATCGAGCCAAGTAACTAATTAAAATCATGACTCTTACTAACATCCGCTTTCCCGAAGACAATCCGTTTGCTCGAATCAAGCTTCGGCATATATTTGGATGGTTGTTGTTATGCAGTATAGCCATTGGATTTCAACTAGCAATTATTAGTTCTATATGGGGGATAAGGTTGGACAACACAGAACCATTCGTTAATGCGCTCTTGGGAGCTTATGTATTAATTCTGTCGCTAAGTTTGTTCTGGCGAGAATGCAGGCTAGCGGGAATTGAAATTAAATATCTCATTGGTAAAGTTCCCGAGCGCTACCAATGGTTGCCATTCGTAGGTCTGGCGATCGCTAGCGTGGTTTTTTCAATAGGTGTATTCCGAATATTTTATTATCCTTTGTCTTTTATTGTACCTTCCTTTGTTGAACGAATACTGACTGAAAACAGAAACAGCAGGATTTTAATAGCAGCTTCAAAATCATTCTCACCAGCGCTTTACTACTTAAAATTTGCCTTGAATCAGCTAATAGATCCTGTATTTACGGCGTTTTTTTTGATAAGTATTCCGCTACACAGATGGGCAGCCAAATGGGGAAATATTACAGCAATAATAGCTATATGTTTGCTGTTGGGAACTTTGGCGTATCAGAATTTTACAACGATTATAATTGGTCTATTGATTTCCGCAATTTTATATGTAAAAACCCGCAGCTTACTTGTAGTAATAATTTTTAGGATCTTGCGAAATATTAGTTTTACAATTTGGAATTTGTCAGAGACAATATTTTTTAACACTCAAACAGCAAACATTCTAGATACATTTCGCTCTCAAGTACAGCTAGGTGTCTTGTTTTTTGCTTTGTCAGCCCCTTGGGTAATCGGTTTTATCTACAAAAACTGGTCGGTTCTCAAAGGGCCTTTACCTTACTTTGCGAATGCTGCGGAAGCTGAGAAGATTAAAGCTGATTCCGAGACTTAAGTTGCAGATATCTGTCAACCAATTGCTCGCTAATTTGATTAGCTGGTGCATCCAAAACCAAAACTCCTTTTTGTTTCAACTGTGCAAAAGCTACCTGACGCTGTGCTAGTAAATCTAAAGCTACAGCACGATTATAAGCAGGTGTAATTTCCACGGTGGAAGTGTGAGCGATTTGGTCAACTAGAGGGTCGCGCAAAGTTACGCAAAAAGGCAAATAACGAGGTGTTAAGCGCGCTAATGCCGAAAGCATTTCTGTAGAAGCTGTGACATCTACTAAATCAGTAATTAGCACTACTAATGCACGGCGAGTTTGTTGACTTACTAATTTAGTTACAGCACCAACATAGTCTGGTTCTAACAAAACTGGCTGAATTGGCGCAAGGCGTTCAATTAATTTAGATAGTTGATGTTGACCCCTTTCTGGGGGTATCCAAGTGGTGATTTCCCGATCGAACACACCGACTCCCACGCGATCGCCCCGATTTAGTCCAGCTAAGGCTAAAGACAGCGCTGCATTCACTCCCCAGTCAAAACGCTTCAAACCCTGCACTCGCGCGGTCATCAGCCGTCCCCTGTCGAGTAAAATAATCAAAGTTTGCTCTTTTTCTGGTTCTAAAACTCTGATTAAAGGGCGCGATCGCCTCGCAGTAGCTTTCCAATCAATCAAGCGAGGATCGTCACCAATACCGTATTCCCTCAGTTCGGCAAATTCAGTTCCCATGCCGAGTTTTTGTAACCGCCGCATTGTCCCGGTATTTTCCAATGTTAGCTGAATAGAGAGTTCTTTCAACATCACTAAATCGGGATAAACTGCAACTTTTTCACTAGCAGGTATTGTCCAGTCGTTCCATGCTAAACCCCAATTTCCCAACTGCCGCACCTGAATATCTCCCCACTTATATTTTCCGCGATTTTGCGGGCGGATTGTATAAGTTAATTCTTCCTCGCTGTTAGGATTGAGGGAGGCTTCCAGCATCGGTTGAGAGACATCAAACTCTAGCGGATAGGAGTCGCACAGCCGAATTTTAGCTGTTTGATTTGCAGATCGCACTGACAGTAAAACCGGATTGTCTCGCCCGATCGAAAGTCTCTGCAACGCATGGCGTGTCACTTCCACCCGATGAGATCTGACGCGCAGTGCGTCGGTAATAGCTAAACCTACAATTAAACAGTCAAATAGCAAAGTGCCGATAATACTTGTCTGCTGATTTACAAGCACAGCAAGCAAAAGGGCGATCGGTATGCCGATCGCTAACAGGACATAAAGGCGAATAGCAGGAATCATTACAATTTCTGATTAAGATACTGGTGTACACAATTCAACGAGAGTTCCGTCTGGACATCTAACATAGGAAATAACCTGACCCCAAGGTTTTTTGAGAGGTGCTTTTAACTCTAATGCACCTGCTGCGATCGCTTGTTGATGTGCCATTTCTACTGAATCAGTGGTAAGTGCTATTTCAACACCCAAAGGTTTATCCGATGAATCAGCCGAAATATAACCATTTGGGAAATTTGACGCGCCTAGAGAATGTGTAGCAAAAGATAAAGTTGTTTCTCCAGTGTCAAGCTCACCATAATCTCCTGATTCATCAATGAACTTCTTTTTGAACCCAAAAGCCATTTCAAAAAAAGTCAATGAACTTAGTACGTCAGCAACGTAAATAATTGTATATCCGAATTTCATTTGCTTTCTCCCTTTACATGATTTGCAAGTAGCTTGCGTCGTTCACCTGTATAACGCCACCAAGGCTTAGCTGGTTCGCCATTGAGGAATCTTTTGACAGAAATGAGAGTGTCAAGTACACATGGATCGTGGCGATGTCCCATGACATTAGCAAGTTCGTGAAAGACTTCTAAGGGCGATCGCGTTTTAAGTTGATCTGGTTGCTCAATACCAATGCTTCGCAAATCCGCACTAATTGATTTCCCAATGTTTGGAAGGTCTTCAAGCTTCTTGACTTCGTTTAGAGACTTCTTCATAGTTCTGGTGTGGTATTTTTGAGTTCAATTCCTACAATACTTGCGTAATAAAGATTTTTTGTCATGAATTCGATTCCTCCAAACGAAACGTAAACATAACACAATCGCTCGGTGTTTCTGGATTACCAACAGCCGAATACAGATTCATCGCTGCTGTATTTTCGCGATCGGTAAGCACCCAAGCTTCTGTACAACCCAACTCACGAGCTACCTCAAATACTGCATTCATTAAACGCTTCCCCAAACCTTGCCGACGATGAGTTTCTGCTACGCTAACCTCGTTAATCCACAGTTCGGGACGTGCCTTGTCGGGATGAACATAATGAACTGCTGAGACAAAGCCGACAACTCGATCGTCGTCGATTGCAACAGCCAGATGGTGGCGCGAGTCTGTCAAAAATTCTTCAGTACGTGGGATATCTATCGAGTTGTCAAAGACATCTGGATGGACATTCTTGAGAATATCTACATCATTACGACCCAGAATTTTGATTGCGAGCGTCATAGTTATATTTCAGTTTACCTCGGTACAGCGACTTGTTTTAATACCGAAGCAATTACCGCATCAATTTGCAAGCCATCTAACAGCGATTCTGGTTTGAGAATCAGACGGTGACGCAAAAGCGGCAGTGCGATCGCCTTCACATCATCAGGAGTAGTATAATCCCTGCCGGCCAGCCAAGCGTGAGCTTTACTACTTTGCAACCAAGCTACTGCCGATCGCGGAGAAGCACCCAATGCCAAATCGGGATGTTTGCGCGTATTGTGCACCAAAGCTAGCACATAATCGAGCACTTTTTCTTCTACTTTGACTGTTTGTACAGCTTGACGGGCGCTAATTATTTGCTCTACCGTTGCTACAGATTTGATCCGAGCTAAATCGATGCGTTTGGCGCGAAATCCTGCCTCTGCGTTCAGCAACATTTGCTTTTCTGCGGCTGCATCGGGATAGTCAACCACAAGTTTAAATAAAAATCGGTCTAACTGAGCTTCTGGTAACGGATAAGTGCCTTCAAATTCTAGGGAATTTTGAGTGGCGATCGTCCAAAACAATTCTGGCAGAGCTAAAGTTTCACCGTCTAAAGTTACCTGCTGTTCTTCCATTGCTTCGAGCAGTGCTGACTGGGTTTTCGGAGGCGTGCGATTAATTTCATCTGCCAGCAAAATCTCTGTAAAAACCGGGCCTTTTTTCAGGGTAAAACTGTGGTTATTAAAATCAAAAATATTCGTTCCCAAGATATCCGACGGCAAAATATCCGGCGTTAGTTGAATGCGGCGAAAATCTGCTTGAATCAACTTGGCGATCGTTTTTACAAGTAGAGTTTTCCCGGTTCCAGGGACTCCCTCAATAATCACGTGGCCGCCGCTCAAAAGCGCCACTAGCAAGTGCTGCACAGTGGAAGATTGACCCACAACTATTTTGTCGAGGGCTTGGCTGAGGCGTTTAAAAATCGAGTTTGTTTCGCTCATTTTAGATTTTTCCTGTCAGAGGGGAGATGTTGACGGATCTGCTGCCATTTACCCAACCAGGCTAGCAAATCTGAATCACTGATTCGGCGTTTATGAGATGGCGAGGGCAGAAGTTCTGACAATTCTGCCGCTTTTCGCCCTGTTTGCTCCACCCAAGCATTTGTGAGGGTTTCACTTTCCAGCGATGCCTGTCCCAATAATAAGGCTTTTTGCAGTTGTAACTGTTCTGCTTTTCCGATAGTTTCTACCGCAAAATCAGTGCTGTTTGCTTTTTCCAAGACACCAGCTAATGCTTGAATATAAGCTTCGCTGTTGTCAACCGCAGGCGCTGATAAAGTTACAGGCTGTCCAAACCTGTTCCACCCGGCAAAAATAGCAATGATTAAAATAATTGTACCCTGGATAAAAACAGGAAATAGAGGAGTTTTAGCTAAATAAGTGAATAAATTTCCCTGGTATTCGCGTTCAATAATTTCTGGATCTTTGTAGCCGTGAATGTATTCGTCTACCCAGACTTTATTTAGAGTTTTACTCGTTTCCTGGGTTTGTCGATCGCTCGGATTTTGGATAAAATTCACTGCTATAGCCTGCTGGGTTCCTTCGATTTCTTGTTCTCCACCTTCTAATTGAGTAACCAGCCCTGATAAAAATTCATAATTACCTGGGAAATCCTGATAAGCGTTAGCAGCTAGATAGGGTGCGGCGGCAAAATAAACTATTCCCTTTCCCAGTGGTTTTTCCCAAACAATTGCCCCAAAGCGATCGCCTAATATTTGTTTTTTGTCGCTAGATCTCCGCCCTGTGTCAATCTTGATTTCTCCGGCTGAAGCTGGATGCAAGCTACTAAAAGGAGCTGCTGTTACCGGGGCGCGAACTCCCAAAATTACCAAAGTATTGCCCTGTTCCACCCACTTTTTTTCTGTATCAGGAACATCTTCTGGTATCAATTTACTATAGATACGTAAAAGTGTACAGGGCGGTTTTGCATCTTGGTTTTTAGCAAAGTCTTCAAAAGGTTTTTGCCAGCGCTGAACCTCGGTTCCCCGTTTCGACATAAAAGCATACCATGCTCCGTAGCCGTCCGGGCCTCTATTATAAGTCGAACCGCTGTTTATTTTGTTGTTAGCCGGAGCAAATAGCAGGGTAATGATAATTATTGCCGTAACGGCGATCGCTCCCAACAACCACAACCTATTTTTTGATAAGTTCATCGATTGTTACGTAAGTAAGTACAAATAAATATAACATGAGGGCGGGTTTTGAATGAATCAACTCACTCCTGGTAGAGAACCCATTTGATATCTTGAGGGCGATCGTCAATCACATTAAGGATCGGCAATAAACTTGGTGTTTTACCATCGCATTTTTAATGGAATCAGATTTAACTTATGCCCTAACCTCAATGTTCAGGAATTCCCAACTGGGTTATGCTTATAGAGAGATTTTTTTAAGTATTTTTACTTACTCTTGTCTCTCCAGATTCACTTTTGTCCGCTGCCCGTTGGGGGGTGTGGAATCTGGGATTTAAGCTCTCCTCTAAAGATGCGGAAAACCCACTTTTTAGAGGGATGAAAAAAATATTTGGAAATCTTCCGGATCGAAGTTATTGATAATGAAAGTAAAGAATAAGCATCTGTATAAGTAGGTGCAAGTAATAATTACATTTAACATTTAATCACGCAGAAGCGATAAAGCCTTCAACTGCTTATTGGGCAAGCATTTTGGCAGCATAAGCGTTGTTACTTGATTTACCTGCACGTACTGAGGACGAAATTTTTCTTGCAGTGATCGATCGCTACAAGAAAGCCCAACCTCTGGTTTTAAGTCACTTCTAATCCTTAATTACTCATCATTAAAACAGAAGCTATGGCTACTTCAATCACTGGTTCTTTGGGTCAAAACACTAATTACAGCAGCATTAGTGACCTGATCGCACAATGGCCTACTGCCGCCCAGAATCAAGGCATCCAACTGTCTGGGATAGCTTTTGATGGCTTTGAAACGAACTACACTAACCCTACTCCCATCAGCAACCTCACGTTAGCAACGAACGAAACCCCTAAAAGCGGGTTGAGCTACGGCGCTGTCGCTGGTATTGGTGTCCTAGGCTCTTATAGTGGTTGGTTTACCGACCCCACTAAAAATCGGGCGGAAATCAACTTTGACCCCAACACCAATCTATCTCAAGCGCTGAAGGTGAAATGGGCAGATAACAAAGACATCACTAGCGCCACGATCGGCCTCAGTGGATTACTTCCCAAATCAAGTTCTACAGTAAACGATCAAGGCAATGAAGTTGGTTTGCTGAAACTCTTTAATAATGGGACGGAGGTATCGGCCAGCAATTTTACGATCGCTCGCCTCACCCCTCCTACCCCTCAAAAACCGATCGGTGTGTCTTCAGATGGAGTGACTTTCATTGGCGATAGTGCCGATGGCAATTTCACATTCCAGATACAAGCAAATTCCACTAGCGTTGCTTTTGACGAACTGCGGTTCTCCGCAAAAGCCTACGATAGCCCCACCGCTGCCTACGCCACTAGCACCTCCCCCAAAAGCGATAGTTCCGACTACCTAGTGCGGAGTATTCAATATCAAGGCATTGATGTGACGCCGACTCCGACGCCGACACCAACGCCGACGCCGACGCCAACTCCGACGCCGACACCTACGTCTCCAAGTATCTTCCAGTTCGCCCAACCAAATTACACGGTGGCTGAA
>NZ_JAUBQD010000008.1:14117-71931 GCF_036701085.1 Microcoleus sp. Pol7_A1 | reverse complement strand
CGGAAACGGTGAATTTGGTGCTCTTCGGTGGCAATGTCGGCAGTAGTCCGTCAATTTTGACGATTAATGATGTGGCGACAAGTGGGACGACGCCAACTCCGACGCCGACACCTACGTCTCCAAGTATCTTCCAGTTCGCCCAACCAAATTACACGGTGGCTGAAGGCGGCGTGGCGACGATTAACGTTACTCGCACCGGTGGCACGGCGGCTGGATCGATTAACTACGCTACTCTTGACGGTTCGGCAAGTTCAACAGGCAGTGCACCGGATTACACTGGAACGTCGGCGGGGGTGTTGAATTTTGCTGCGGGGCAAACCACCGCTAGTTTCACCGTGACGGCTTTGAGTGATTTGATTTTGGAATCGCCGGAAACGGTGAATTTGGTGCTCTTCGGTGGCAATGTCGGCAGTAGTCCGTCAATTTTGACGATTAATGATGTGGCGTCAACTGGGACGACGCCAACTCCGACGCCGACTCCGACGCCAACTCCGGGGACAACTCCGGCGCCAACGGCCGTTCCAAACTATTTCTTCAGTGCGGCTAATTACAGCGTCAACGAGGGCAGCAGTGCGTCGATTACCATCAATCGCAGTGGCAACGTTACGGCAGCGAGTGCAATTTTGTTCAGCACGGCTGACGGTAGTGCTCAGTCTACGGGTTCTCAAGCGGATTACGTCAGTGTGGCTCAAGCGATCAATTTTGCAGCCGGACAAACTAGCGTACAAGTTCCGGTTCAAACTTTATTTGACACTCTCACGGAGTTTAATAATGAAACGGTGGGTTTGTTCTTGAGTGGTGGCAGTGTGGCTAGTCCGTCACTGGCTGTTTTGAGCATTATTGATCCTACTGCTGTGGCTCCGACTTCCTTCTATTACGGTCCGTCTCCTGGTTCTGTTGCTGATGGTACTTCTGGAACTTTTACAATTAATCGGACTGGCAATACTTCGGTTTCGGCTTCGGTCGACTATTTGATTGTTCCTCCTGGTACTGGTCAACCTACGAACACCATAGACTACAACATTAGTCCATCGGGGAATTTTACTGGAGGCACGGTTAACTTTAATCCCGGTGCAACTAGCGTTAGTCTGATGATTAACAATCTTCCTGGTTTGACTGGTGGGGGGGTGAGTTTAGGCTTTGGCCCAGGTGCGAATATCGCCAATCCGCCATCGACTCAAATTACTTTGCTTTAAGGCTGTTAGTAGGGCGAGGAATCATTGCTCTACTAATATGTCCCGCAAGTAGTTAAATGCTTTTTATCAGTCTGGCTCCTCACTACAGCTTTTTTCAAGAAAGCGAGGTACGCAGGTAAAATCTTCGCTGTGTGACAGTCGCTGGCACCGACAACTAATGGGATTCACCTACAGCGCTGATTGTGGGCGACATCGACCCTAATCCCATTGCTGGTGCTAGTTTCGTGGCTTTCAACCCATTTGCTACTTCGGTCTGATAGAACCATTTCAAGGTCGTACTCTTAGATGCTACGCGCGTTATTCGAGTACGACCTTGAACCTTTGTATATGCAAAGAATTAGATTGCGATTTGCCATTGGCTGGGGGTTTTTGAGATTGTCGGTTTTTGGCAATAATTTTTGGTAAAAGCTGCCCCTCTAATTATCGATTGGATATTATTTGTTTTTTTGTGTTTACCTATTTAATCCTTAATTTGTTGATAAGCTTGCTGACACTCTTCAAAGGTTGAGACGGAAGCTTCCCTATTCCCAAAATATAGTTGCTGATGTATTTTTATCAAAGTTTCGTAAGGCGCTGGCTGGGGTAATTGCTCGATTAATTGCAAATATTCGCCATCAGTGCGGCTGGGTTGATCGATCGCAGTTCCGGTATCATTTAACCGCTGCAACGCCGCCATGTAAAGACAGCGGCAAGCTTGGCGGTATTTCCCTTGTTGCTGCAATTTTTGCGATCGCAAAAACCACTCTGCTACCGACAAATCTTTAATTGTTTGTTTCGCACTGCCATCAGTTGTTTGATTCCTCTTTTTAAAATTATGAATATAAAAACGCGACAGTTGCCAAATCTGCCAACTCGCCCAGACTGCGAGCAATGCTAAGATTAACCAAAAGGCTGCTTTAGCGATCGCCCACAAGATCGGGGAATCAAACCAAGATGGCAATTTCACATTCGGTATATTTTGGGCAGTTTTTAGTTCCCACCACTCCTCTACTCGCTGTTGTAACTGTCCTAATTGCCAACTCAAATTAGTTTTCTCAAAGGAACTTTCAGACATAGCTTTGCATTAATGAGTAGATTTTTGATTGCGGATTGGAATTTTTTTTCTTCTATCATTATCCCCAAATCCCCGACTGATTAAAGAAATCGGAGATAAGATAGCGCGATCGCGTTTTACTTTTGATTAGGTTGACTTAAATGCCGAGTTATTGTCGCTAATCCAAATCGCCGCGCGATCGAGCATCGCATTTGACTGATAGTCTTCTAAAGGGGCGATCGCCCAACCGCTCAAACTCATTTTTAATACCACAGAGATAAGTTTTTTGTCAACTATCGATCGACTAAAAATTGATTTTATTGAATTTTCCTTCTTCCTCAAATCCGTTACATCCCGATTCAGTGCGCGTTGCCGAACTGCCTTATGCCATAAATTTTGGGATACTTAACAGCCTCATAAGAAATTTTATAAAGATTTACAAAAAAAACGTGTCAGAATGAAGTCAATAAGGTAATGGGTAACAGACAAGGAGGCACTGATGGTAGCGCTGACTGAACGAGTCCAACGCAGATTGACGGTGGAAAAAGTCGAAATTGCCCCTGACACAACGGCAATTCGATGCCTGGACTGGGATAGAGACCGCTTTGACATCGAATTCGGACTCAAAAACGGTACAACTTACAACTCATTCATCATTCGCGGTGAAAAAACAGCCCTCGTCGATACCTCGCACGAGAAATTTCGCCAGCAGTACATGGAAACTCTGACGGGCGAAATTGACCCCAAAGAGATTGACTATCTAATTATCAGCCACACCGAACCAGACCACAGCGGTTTAGTCAAAGACGTGTTGGCGCTGGCACCCCAAGCGATTGTCGTGGGAGCAAAAGTAGCAATTCAATTTTTAGAAAATCTTGTACACCAACCATTTGAACGATTGGTAGTCAAAAATGGGGACAAACTAGATTTAGGAAACGGTCACATTATCGAATTCGTATCGGCGCCGAACTTGCACTGGCCCGATACTATTTTCAGCTACGACAGCAAAACTCAAGTGCTGTTTACCTGCGACGCTTTCGGGATGCACTACTGTACCGACAGCACCTTCGATGACGATTTAGCAGCAGTTGAGGAAGATTACCACTTTTATTATGAGTGCTTGATGGCTCCCAACGCTCGATCGGTACTCGCTGCGATGAAGCGGATGGCAGAATTGGGAGAAATCGGTACAGTTGCGACCGGTCACGGCCCGCTGCTGCGGCACAACGTAGTTGAACTCACCGGGCGCTACAAAAAGTGGAGTCAAGAGCAAGCCAAGGCAGAAACCACTGTAGCGGTATTTTACACTTCCGATTACGGATTTAGCGATCGGCTCAGTCAGGCGATCGCCCACGGTATCACCAAAACTGGTGTCGCTGTGGAAATGATGGATTTGAAAACCGCCGACTTGCAAGAAGTTGCAGAACTTGTCGGTAATGCTGCCGGCATCGTAATTTGTTCGCCGCCGAGTGGGGGTAATGCTGCTGCGAATGCCGAAGCTGCCATCAACACAATTTTAGTTGCAGCTAACAACAAACAATCTTTCGGTTTGTGCGAATCCGGCGGCGGCGATGACGTATCTATTTACCCGCTGGGAAACAAGTTCAAAGAATTGGGTTTAAAAGAAGCATTTCCCAACATTGTAATTAAAGAAACGCCCACAGAACCGATTTATCAACTTTGCGACGAAGCCGGCACTGACTTGGGACAGTGGCTGACGCGGGACAAGGCTGTCAAACAGATGAAATCTCTCGACAGCGACCTCGATAAAGCCTTAGGAAGAATCAGCGGCGGACTGTACATCATTACCGCTCAAAAAGGCGAGGTTAGCGGTGCGATGCTGGCTTCTTGGGTAATGCAGGCAAGTTTTAAACCGCTGGGTTTAACAATAGCAGTTGCGAAGGATCGGGCGATCGAATCGATGATGCACGCGGGAGATAAATTTGTTCTCAACGTGCTCGAAGAAGGCAATTATCAAACCTTGATGAGGCACTTTTTAAAGCGTTTTCCTCCAGGTGCCGATCGATTTGCCGGAGTTAAAACTCAACCTGCTACCAACGGTTCTCCGATTTTGACAGATGCTTTGGCGTACATGGAGTGCGCAGTAGTCAGCCGGATGGAACTTTCGGATCATCATATCGTATATGCGATCGTCGATAACGGCCGCGTATCCAATCCCGATGCACTGCCGGCAGTTCACCACCGCAAAGTGGGAAATCACTATTAAGAAAGGAAGTTCGGGTGCTGATGGCGCACCTTACCTACGCAAAAACTTTCAACGTAGGGTGCTGATGGCGAACCTTACCGAGCTCTAAACGTAGGGTGCGCCATCAGCATCTTCTTACCTTTTGTTTCTGCATTTTCACTCTTAGGAATTGCCAATGCCTGCCAATCTTTTAGAAGACCGAGATTACACAATTATTATTGCCAGAAGCGATGCCAGCAAAGACCCCCAACATCCTTGGTACGAGGAATGGGTAGAAGCACAGGCATCTCTGATCGACTTAGCAAAAAAATGTCAGGAATTTGACAGCGACGGCATCACCCTTTACGAAGCTTCTACTCCTATGTGGAAGTATAAAAATTCCAATGTTGCTCGGTTAGCTGAAATTTTGCAGCGACAAAATACGGAACTGGATTCAGCAAACCCGACTGCAATTAATTTGGAAGAAGCTCTGAAAGAAACTTTCAGCGATTATTTCGGAAGCAAAACAAATGCCGCAGGGAAGAAAGGAGCAATAATTGTTGCAGTCCTAGATCAAAAACCAGAAAAGACCGCTGCTGTCGCCGAAATTCTGATAAGTGCGGCAAATAAAATAGATAAAGATGAAGAAATTGGAGTCAGCTTTATCCAAATTGGGGACGATTTGAAAACCAGGGAATTTCTGATTGACCTGGATACAAATTTACAGGGTCGAGGTGCAAGGTTTGACATTGTAGATACCAAGTTTTGGCACGAAATCAAAAGAAGTTCTGTAGTTCAGTTTCTCATAGGTGCAATTAATGACTAACACTTTGACTCTTAGGCTCGGATCTGATGCTAAACCCCGCGACGTGCAGTTTATCCCGATCGCACTCGATACTTTTATTGTGCGATCGCGCACTTGGGACAGACTAAAATTTGAAGTCGAGTATTCGCTGCAAAAGGGTACGACAGCAAATAGCTATATTATTCAAGCTGACAAAACTGCTTTGTTCGACCCACCGGGGGAATCTTTTACTCAAAATTACCTGGAATATTTGCAGCAACGGGTGGACTTGACAAAGCTGGATTACATAATTTTGGGGCATTTCAATGCTAACAGGTCAGTAACAATTAAAGCTCTGTTAGACTTAGCTCCTCAAGTAGCTTTGGTTTGCACGAATCCAGCGGCGATTAATTTACGAGCGGCATTTCCCGAACAAGAGTTAAACATTATGATCGTTCGGGGAGAAGAAACTCTCAATTTAGGAAAAGGTCACGCCTTAAAATTCATCGCGACTCCGACTCCTCGCTGGCCCGATCAACTTTGCACCTACGATCCGCAAACTCGAATCGTGTTTACTGACAAACTATTTGGAGCTCACGTTTGCGGCGACCAAGTATTCGATGAAGGCTGGAGCGTTTACAGCGAAGACCGGCGCTATTATTACGATTCCCTGCACGCATCTCAGGCAAAACAAGTGCTGGCGGCAATGGATAAATTAGCCGATTTACCTACAGCATTTTATGCTCCCGGTCACGGCCCGATCGTCCGTTACGGCCTCCACGAACTCAGCAATTTGTATCGGGAATGGAGCCAGCAACAAAATTCAAAAGACTTGACAGTTGCTTTGATTTATGCTTCGGCTTACGGAAATACGGCTACTTTAGCGCAGGCGATCGGCAAAGGAATTACTAGGGCGGGGGTTGCGGTGGAAAGTATCAACTGCGAATTTGCCGAACCGGGAGAAATTAAAGAGGCGATCGAAAAATGTGCGGGATTTATCATCGGAACTCCCACGCTAGCAGGACACGCTCCGACGCAAATTCAAACTGCTTTGGGAATTGTTTTATCTACCGCAACTAAGAGCAAATTAGCGGGGGTATTCGGTTCTTTTGGCTGGAGTGGAGAGGCAATCGACTTGGTGGAAAACAAGCTGAAAGATGCCGGCTATCGCATCGGATTTGAACCGATTAGAGCTAAATTTAAGCCGACTGCTGCGACGATTCACGAGTGTACAGAAACGGGAACGGATTTTGCTCAAGCTTTGATTCGATCGCAAAAATTGCGGGCACCGAAACCGCAGTTAGCAGCAGGGAGCGATCGCACTGAACAAGCAGTAGGGAGACTCGTTGGTTCGCTGTGCGTAGTCTCGGCGAAGCGGGAGGATGTCACCAGTGCGATGCTGGCTTCCTGGGTGTCGCAAGCAACGTTTAATCCACCGGGCGTGACGATTGCGGTGGCGAAAGATCGATCGATCGAATCTTTGATGTACGCCGGAGATAAATTTGTGCTGAATATCTTAGCAGAAGGGCGACAGTTGCGGAAGTATTTCATGAAAAACTTTGCTCCGGGAGAAGACAGATTTGCGGGAGTCGAAACAATGGAAGCTAGCAACGGCTGTCTCGTTTTGACTGATTCTCTAGCTTATCTGGAATGCAAAGTGATAAGTCGGATGGAATGCGGCGATCACTGGGTAGTTTATGCGGCGATTGACAACGGTCATTTGCTCAAAAATGACGGCGTGACAGCGGTGCACTACCGGAAATCTGGTACTCATTATTAAATCGAAACAATCTCGCAGAAGCCTGTTTTTGTAGGGCGGGACGCTCGTACCCGCTCTTATTTCTTTTTACCCTGAGCGACTTGACCGCTCGCGCAGCCGAAGGGCATTATTCCTTCTGCTAAGATAAGTTTTTAAGTTCTTCTGCGGTTTGGTTTAGGAGTTGCGTACTGAGTTTAAATTGAGCAAGACTACTCTCAGTTTCTGTTACTCCTAAGTTAACATTGTTCATGGCCTCAAGCACTTGTTGAATTGCGACCGCCTGTTGGTTAGCATTCAGAGAAATCTGTTTGTTGTTCAAAAATACTTTGTCGATCGCATCTGCTACACCCGCAAAAATTTCTGTTGTCCCTTGAGCTTGTTTAATACCTTGCTCCGCTGTTTTTGCTCCTTCATTCGTTACTATCACCGTGTGGTCGATCGCCACTTGAATTTCTGTCACCAGAGCATTAATTTTCTCTGCTGATTTTTTGCTTTCCTCAGCTAGTCGGCGAATTTCTGTCGCAACTACAGCAAAACCCTTACCATTTTGGCCAGCACGGACTGCTTCGACTGTGGCATTGATAGCCAGCATATTTGTTTGGTTAGCGATATCGGCTACTAGGTCAGAAATTCCACCAATTTTAACAGCATTGTCGCTCAAATAGGTAATCTGTTTAGTAATAGCTCCTACTTTTTCTTGAAGAGTTACTATCCCCTTCATGGTATTTTCTACGGATTGATTACCGGCATCAGCTAGTGTTAGCGCTTGATGAGCCGAGACTGCTGATGCTTCTGCTTGCTTGGCTGAAAGTCCCGAAGCAACAACTAACTCATTCATCGTCGCAGTCGTTTGATTCACAGCATTAGCTTGTTGAGACACAGTGTATTCCTGCTGAGCCACGGCGGCCGTGATTTGCGTTGAAGAAGAGACAATTTTCCTCACAGATTGTACTATTGGGTTAACAATCTCACGGGTGACGATCGCAGTCAGGAATGCAGCAGACAACAAAGCGAAGACGAGAGTAAGCAGTAGCAGCACGGTCAAATGCCCAATCTTTGCTTCAATGCGATCGTGTCTTTTTTCGCCGACTTTTCGCTGGAGTTCGATTAGTGCTGAAAAGTCATCAACTGTTTGGGCACCAAAAGGAGTTGTCGTAGCTGCGCGATACTCTGCAGCTTCCTTAATTTTGCCTGCTTGCTGCAACTCAAACCACCTAGGTCTGGCTGCGATATACCTTTGATAAGCATCTTGCACTTTTTTCAAAGCTACTTGCTCTTCTGGTGTGAGTTCACCTTTAGCATATTCTCGCAGGTTATCGTCAATTATTTTGTATAACTTGGGTTGTTGGGCCAAAATTTCCGATCGCTTCTCTGGTTGAACTATAAATTGGGGGAAGCCGTAACGCAGCTTCCACAAAGCCGACTCGGAGTTGGCTAGAGCAACTGTCCCCTTAACTTGATATGCGTACAATTTCTCCGCATCTTGTGCTAGTTCAACTGTGTTTCGCCAACCAACAAACCCGACACCTGCGAGTAAGGCTATCAAAGCTCCAAAGCTAGCCAACAATTTAGCCCTAATTCCTAAGTTCATTGGATTTTAGATTTTATCTTATACAGAATAAAAAATAAGGAAGAACTAGGCTTTGTCAAGCTCAGCAGCCTTTTCCGGCCACAGATAAATAGCGCCAGAAATCAAAGTTAAAGCCACAGAAACCCAAAAAGCAATTAATGCGGGAAAATTCCATGCTTCAGATAGAGGAGCAATTAAAAGTGCGATCGCCACAATCTGACTCACCGTCTTCAATTTGCCCCAAATATTAGCTCCAGAAATCGTAGTTTTATTAACACGCCACCCCGCAATTGTCAATTCCCGACCTAAAATTAAAAACACTGCCCAAGCCGGCACTTTCCCCAACTCAATCAACACTAAAAGCGGCGCGAGCACCAACAATTTATCCACCAAAGGGTCTAGAAACTTTCCCAAATCGGTAATTTGATTCAGCTTCCTAGCCAAATAGCCGTCCAGCCAATCAGTAGCCGCAGCTACCACAAAAATCGCGGTGCAAATCCAGCGGCTTTGCGCGCTTGGGTCGTACAAACCGTAGAGCAGAAAAGGCACTCCCAGCAAGCGAGAAAAAGTAATCAAATTAGGCAAATTCATAGCAGAAGGAATAAGGAATAAGAGCGATGTAAAAATGCAATTGGGGACAATCGTTTCAGTGATTAAGAACGTCTTGACTGTCGGGCGCGGTTGCTATAAATCAAAAATTAAGGGCAACTCTGCGAAGATTGCCCTTAATTTAACATTTTTTGCAGTCACTTTAGTAAACAATGCAGTTCATCAATTTTTTATCCAGTTCTATGATATAATCTAGGCCGTAAGATTGATTTTCTAATCCTTGCACCAGATTTTCTGGCAGGTCTTGGGCAATTTCACTGCTACAGGAACCAGCAGCTAAAGCAATAGTTGCTACTGTATCGACATCTCCCGAAAAGGCAATGCAATCTTGGAGCAGTTTGCTCATACTATCATTTCGCATGACAGCAGTAATAGCGGCTCTAACACAGACCAAACCTTTAGTGCTGACTTCTCCTTGCCAAGGTATCGACCACTCACCAGCAACGTGCCTTTCTAGAAAATTTCCCAAATTATTCTTTAAACCTAACTGATAAATAAAGTAATGGGACATCAAAGCGGCCGCTATAGCTGCTTTAATGCCATCGGGAGTGTTGTGAGTAATTGCAGCTTGAATGGTGGCATTTTCGATGACTTTTTCAATACTAGGAAAAATGCCAATGGGCCCGGCTCGCATCGCCGATCCGCTTTTATCGCTAGCGGAGCGAATTTTTGCTAAGAATTCTTTGCCGTCTTGAACTTGTAGCAAAAAATTGTAAAATTTACCAGCATAACCTACTCGCCGATCGCGGTGAAAAGCTGCAACAAATTTGGTGGCTAAAAGTTCCGGCGTCCAAGGTTCTCGGCTGACTATAGCTTCTGCGACGGCTAAACTCATCTGCGTATCGTCTGTGTAGCATCCCGGTTGGATGTCGTGACGGGGATGTTGTATGTAGCCGTTGAGATTGTTGTACAATTCGATCGTCTGCCCGTCAACAAATTCAAAACCCGCACCGTAAGCATCACCGATCGCTAACTCTAGCAACATATATTTAATCCCATTTCCAAATATTTAATACCCTATTTTTACCCAAGTTTTAAAATAAACACACAACCCAAAACAGCCTGACTATCTAAAACGCGCCGTTTTTACTCAACACAACCCAAATCGTTTTGTACATCAAACTAATGTCGTAAAAAACAGACCATTTGCGCTGATAGTCGAGATCCATCAGCACAATCTCGTCAAAATCTTTAACTCCTGAACGCCCGTTAACTTGCCACTCCCCAGTCATACCGGGCTTAACATTCAAACGCTGCCAGTGAAAATTGTCATAGGCAGCAACTTCATCGGGAGTAGGCGGTCGAGTCCCAACCAAACTCATTTCCCCCGCTAACACATTCCAGAATTGAGGCAACTCGTCCAAACTCGTCCTCCGCAAAAAGCGGCCGACGCGGGTAACTCGCGGGTCATTTTCATTCTTAAAAATGTGACCCTTGGCTTGGTTGTTAACTAAATGCTTGAGCTTTTCTGCACCGACAACCATCGATCGAAATTTCCACATTCTGAAATGTCGCCCTTTGAAGCTGCAGCGGACTTGACTGTAAAGCAGCGGGCCAGGATTGTCCAACAGCATCGCCACTGCCACCGGCACCGCCACCGCAACAGCAATTGCCAGTCCCAGCAGCGAGCCCAAAATATCGATCGACCGTTTTACCTTGCTAGTTACGGATCGGTGAACCTGCTGTCTTGATACACAAACTTGGTAAGTAAATTTTTGCAGAAATAAGGACAGCATTCCTGATAATACTGATGATATATAGGCACCCATCGGAAATTTCATTTGATTAGTCTCAACTTTAAAGAGATCTTACGTCCATCTTATTCGCCACCCCAAATCTGCAGAACCTCAAATGCTGAGCTTTGCAAAATCTTTAAAAAGCAACAACATTTTTATAAAGTTTCTGTGTATTTCCTCTAAGGTAGTATAAATTTTATGTAACTTTAAGTAAATTCACATAAAAAAGTTACTCTTGACCACAAAAAACCCGGTTTCTACTAGGAATGTTCGGGGAACGACAGGGAGGATTCCACTGAGAAACCGGGTTTTTTGCCGTTTAGCGATAAGTATCCGTGCGAACATCCCAAGTAATTGTTAGCGGTTCTAACAATTTTTGCTGGCTGCTAGAAGCGAGTTTGCCTAAATAATCGCGAACAACAGAGGCTTGTTCGAGATTCAAGCGATAACCCAGTGAGACATCTTCAAAGAAAAGCGGCTCCGCCAAAATTGCTTCCCAATCGGGATTTTGCCTCGACTCCTCGCCCAGCAGCATGAAATCTTCCTCCGCAGGCACAAGTCCCGCCGGCAAATTTCCTTCCAAAATCCGCAGAACCCGAGGCTCGCAGGTGCGGGTATTCACGCCCTGGCGTTCCAACAACTGCAAAATTTCCTGAAAGCTGAGAGTTTCCTCACCCAAAACCTGCATTAATTCCCACAGCAGAAAAAAGTCGCTGTACTGCTGCTGCGACACATCCAAAATTTGAGGATAAAGAGCCAAACTCGCCAACCCGCAGGCAACTCGACCAATTTTTTCGGAAAAATTTGTACTTTGAGATACAGAATTTAATACAGAGTTGTCAAGTTCCAAAATATCTGGATCGACTTCCAATTCCTGGTCTTGAACAACGATCGCATTCGGCAACTTCTGCCGCAACCAGCGGGCGATCGCAGGCCAAGTACCCATACCCCCTGCACAAATCGCCTGATTAATCCCCGCCGGCGACATTCCCGCGCGGCTGAGCAAAGCATTCAATTCGCGGTTCAACTGCTGCACAAAAGGCACTAAAACCAGACTTTCCAAATCTTTGCGCTTCACATCCCAATGCTGCTGGTCAATATCCAAAGCAAAACTTTTTTGATGTTGCAAAATAACTTTTATTTGCTTTGCCGCCTCTAACAATTGCAGGCCAAAAGCAGAACCTTGTAACCGCTGCTGCAATTGATAGCGGTTCGGCAAATCTGAATGTCCCGGACGTGGCAAATCGATCGACATTCCCCAAGTTTCGTTTTTAGCCAACAACTGACAGATAATATCTTGATCGAAAGCATCGCCAGCAAAAGCAAAACTGTGGCAAGTAAAATCAGCACGAGTTAAATCTTGAAGATTGGACGGCAACTCAACTAAAGCTAATTCCACCGTCGCCGCCCCCGCATTCAAAATCAAAGTTCCCCCGCTAAAAGACGAAGCATTCACACTCAGCGGTGCAGCTTCTTCACCGTCCTTAGCAGAATCCACGGCTGAGGACTCCAATCCTGTGGCATTTTTCACAGGAGTTACAGCAGCAAGCAAAGTGGCGATCGCATCTTCCACCACAAAAATTTGCGAACCCGAAGCCACCAGAGACGCGCCCAAAACAGCCTCCCGCAGATTAAACCGATAAGCATCCGACCAACCTGCCGGAGTCCCCAAAATTACACCCCGCAATTCTAAAAGCGCCGCATCGAGAGTTTCTGGCGTTAGTCCCGAAGCCCTACAAATTAAATTAGAAACTGGCAATCCTGCAAAATTCATCCTCGGTGCAGAATCCAAAACTTCCCCCGATCCGTCAAATTTTTGCCCCTGCTTCCTCGGATTCAAAGTAGCCAGCAGCGCCCGCACACCTTGCAGCGGCAAGGCGATCGAAACAGCCTGCAAGGGCGACCACTGCAACAGCGGTTCGTACATTCCAGCAGCTTCCCGCTGATAAGGAATGCCCACCTTTAAAGGCAATTTAAAATTTTGCAGTAAAAATTCTCCTGCAGGCAAAGCCAGGGGTGGGATTCCCACCGACTTGACTGTCACCTGGGGTGCAGGGCTCCCTGAGGCTGTTTCCGCAAGCACCGCAGCCGAGGGAATCCGAAAGCTGGGGCCGGCAGCGAAACCCTCAGCCTGCGGTGCTTCCCAGTAAATCGGGTGCAACTGGCCGCTGGTGCGATCGAGCAAAGCCGCCGACAGCCCGCTGGAGGCGAAATCAATGCCCAAATACCAGCTAGAGTTCCGGCGTTCTCGGGATGGGGCGATCGCACCTGCTGCAGAATGCCCAGCCGAGTCTTGCTGCTGTGTCCCGGCAAACTCGCTAAAATCGGTTTTCCCCTCAACAACTCCTGCTTTACTCTCTGTCGAAATTAGGTTTTTTTTTTATTTTCTGAAGGACTCGATCGCAGTTCGTTAGTTTCGGCAGTTTCTGGATCGGGAGAATCAGTCAAAGGTCGATCGGTCTCGGTCAAACTAGCCAAAATCTCGTCTAGCGTCAAGTTCGACTCGTCTTCCTCAGCAAACAAGTCATCCTCAAGTTCGTTTTCCAAAACAAAGGGTTCATCCTCAGATGAGAGTTCCAACACATCGGAGAACAAATCCTCCAGCGTGCCGAGTTCTTCCTCTGCGACCTCGGCAAAGGGATTTTTTGCACCGACTTCGGGGGAACTCGCCGATAAATCCAAGCTGTTAGCGGTTGAGGAATTCGATCGCCCGAAGCTAGTATTTCCCAATCCCTCCAGATTGTAGAGGTCTGTCTCCAACAGTTGCAGAGTATTGTTGTCCAAATTTAAAGCTCGATCGAGGTCATCTTCTAATGCCTCGACCGGCAGCAAATCCTCGTCCGCCGAAGCTTGGATGTAGCCATCATCAAGCCGCTGCGACGAAGTGCCGGACTCGCCTGTTTGAAACTCACCGATACTCGACAAACCGGGCGCGGCACTGGGGCGGTTCCGGCTAATTTCAGCAGGCGTTCTCAACGGCAAAGGTGGCGGTTCAGGCACCGCAGCGTCGAACTCCTCGCCTGGGTTTTGAGCCGTTTCTAGATTTTCTCGATCGTCCGCCTCAAGTTGCAGCGAGGCGGTTGAGGCTGGCGGTTCTGAAACTTGAGGTCCTGATGCCACTTGCGGTTCAAATAAACCTGCACTATCTAAAGTTAGAGATTCTACAGAATTACCTATTACGAAGTTTGAATCTGGATTTACTAAAATATTTTCTTCCAGTGATTCGCCTTCATCCAGCAGATTTACAAACAAATCTTCGGTCATATTTAGGGCGTCGGCAGTTTCATTATCCGACGCCGCTTGATATTGTACAGCCTCACTTGCGGTTTCAAATTCAGTATTTTGGGGTAGTACAGTTTCGAGTTCTAATTCTACTTCGGCGACTGCTTCTCCCGCGAACAAACTTGCATACAAATCCTCAATATCTTCGCCTGTTTCTGCTAATTTATTTTCCGATTCAGCGCCGGAAAAGGCAATTGTCGGTCTAGGTCTTTCGGGTGCCGAACCGAACAAATTCTCTTCCAAGTCAGGGAGCGAAATTGGGGATGGAATGCGGTCGCGGTCGCGCCTCAACTGTCCGAATTGCGGAGAAATTTCTGTACCGGCGTAGGGCAATCTGTCTTGTTCTCCGAATTCGCCGGTGCGATTGGACTGCACCAACTCTGCACTCTGAGTGTCGGGGGCTGACTGTTCGATCGCAGTATTTGAGAGGGCTGGAGCGGCATCAGACCGATCGGCTGCGTTTGGGATGACTGTTTCGAGATTTGCTAAATCGATCGGCTGCTGTACGTAGGAAGAGGCTTCTCGCCCCAACTGTCCGGCCAAGTGGTTGACGAAAGCCGCGAACCTCGCCTCGCTCTGCTGGCTCAAACCGTACATATTGTCGAGTTCTTGTCTCAAGGAAGCTTGATAGCTTTGCAGATTTGCTTGCAAAGCCTCGAACACGATACCCATCCTAGAATCGAGACTCATCAGCAGACTGTCAGCACGAGATTGCAACAGTTGCATTTGCTCGAACCTCTGATCCGGCGTCAGCAGCGGGTGTTCTTCTGAGGTTTGTCGGTTAAGTGTTACGTCAATAGCCGATTGTTCATCAGGCGCACTGCCCAAAGAGTGAGGTGCTGCGCTGCTTTGCAATAACTGATTTTCTAGCGAACTTAGAATTTGGGAGAAATCGCTAGTCAAGGTTTCTTCCAAACGGGCAGTCAGTACCTGCAAGAATTCTGAAATGATTTGCTGTTGGTTTGCTTGTTGCTGAGCTAGGGATTGTTGCTGCTGCCGTTGTGCTTCTAGCTGTTTGATTTCTTGAATTAGAGCTTGCTGCTCTTGGCGCAGAGCTTCTATGTCTTCTTGGAGCGGCCCCGTCAGGCTTGAACGCAGGTGGCTGATTTCTCCGGTTACGGCAAGCATGATTTGCTCTGCGGCTGAGGGGCTAGGGGCCCTGAGCGGAACTTTGGGCACTGGAACTGGTTGCGGGCGGACATTGGTACTGGTGGGGGCCTTTGGGGCCGTTAGCTTGGAGTCTGAGGAAACCAGATAAGCGCGAACTCGCTCTAAAAGTTGGCGCTGGTGGACAGTATCGATCGAACCCGTCCAAGGCAAGCGGGGTGCGGGCTTGCTGAGTACCTCGTCAATCTCAGCAATCAGTGATTGAATTTTGTACTTCTGAGAATTCAAGGGGGGAACCTCTGGGAATGCGGCTTGGGAGAAACTTTACCGAAAAAAGACTGAAGTCAGGCGGCAGCGATGCCAATACATAGAATAATCTGAATGCGAGTCCGTCAATAATTCACTAATATTTTCTGACAACTGTTAATTAACCTTTTATCTTCGGATAACTTCTATTGCCTATGATAGGTTAGCCGGTACTTCCGCACCAAATGCTCGCTTCTATCAACTGCAAGTGCTGCCAAATTCTGCGTCTGCTTTTCTGTTTGCCGGGCCGGAGGTCGATTCCTGCTCGGGATAGCTGCGATCGTCGCACGAACTTTGGTCTTCACCCGCTCTAACGGCCTGCCGCACACCCGTCACCCCAAGTTTGGCTAGCGTGGCGGCGCCCCACTGTCTCTTCATCTTTCACCGACTTGAAAAAAACCTCAAACAATTTGCGATTTGGGATGCTGGGATGCGGGATTGTCTCCGTACATTCGGTTTTAGTAACCTTTCATAATAGCCTTTTATCTGTATTCATGCCTAGATACTAATGGTACAATAATCTCGGGGTAGCAGAAAAGTTTGCTGCGAACTGCGTCGGTTTTGCTCGCTAAGAGGGCCCGCCCTTAGGCTCGCAATACCTGTG
Source organism: Microcoleus sp. Pol7_A1 (assembly GCF_036701085.1). Taxonomy (NCBI): domain Bacteria; kingdom Bacillati; phylum Cyanobacteriota; class Cyanophyceae; order Oscillatoriales; family Microcoleaceae; genus Microcoleus; species Microcoleus sp. Pol7_A1. The sequence goes on along the minus strand of NZ_JAUBQD010000008.1, from coordinate 55,760 downwards.
GATTTTGCCGATCGTGCTGAAATTTGATAGGTTCCAGGCAGTTGCAGTCGGATTTGGTGGCTGTCTGCGGTGCTGGCACGCTTGTGCTCGCGGATTCTGCCGATCGTCCACAGCAGGCCAGACTGACAACAAATCTCTCAGCAGTGTTAAGCTTTCTAAGCGAAGTGCTTTCAAAGGTAATTCGATCGGCTCAGTCGCTTGCCACGTTGCTAAAATTTTGTTAATAAAATTTGCTCCGTGGTAGGTATCTAAAAAATTATGGTATATTCTTTAGTTTCTAGCTCGCAATCAGAGCTTAAGGCTATAAATTTCCATATTAGACCTTTGACGACCGCAAAACTTTAGAGGTAAAATTGCCGATTTTAGATACTTGTTTGTCAAATCTTGAATCTAAAATCGAATGACTCGGCTGCAAGCTATTTCTAACTGCCCAGCGCAGCTCAAGCGCATAAATTAAAATGATGGCCTCATGGAAGACCGCTTTAACACCCGAGATCCGAATTCCAATATAAATCAATTGATAGTTTCTACTCCTTTTTTTGCAGGCTTGCCCGAGCCTGTAATTGAGAGAGCAACTCTCCACATCGTTACCCGCAGTCATCCGTCAAATCAAGTGATTTTACTCGAAAATGACTGGGGAACATCAGTGTATTTTATATTGGATGGTTGGGTGAAAATTCGCACCTACAACCTAGACGGAAAAGAAGTAACACTGAATATTTTAGGGAAAGGAGAACTGTTCGGGGAAATGGCCGCGATCGAAGAAGCACCGCGATCGACAGATGTCATCACCCTAGCGCCGACACTGATCGGCAATATGCCATCTCAGGATTTTGTGCAGCTCATTCATACCGAGCCGCTAGCAGGCATTCGCCTCGCTCAACTGATGGCCCGTCGCCTGCGACAAGTCAACCGCCGCCTGCGTTTGCGAGAATCTGACAGTACCTCGCGAGTAGCAGATATTCTATTATTTTTGGCAGAGGGGCAAGGGAAAATCATGTTATCAGGAGGTACAGAAATTCCCAACCTGCCACACAGAGAATTGAGCAGCCTCAGCGGGCTGGCTCGCGAAACAGTAACGCGAGTGCTGAGCAAGCTGGAAAAAAAAGGAACTATTCAGCGCGAACGTGACGTTTTGTGCATTCCCGACCTGCACGCCTTGGAGCGTCTGTTAGTCTAGAAGTATCAGAGATTGCTAAATTGAATCTAATTCAAAAGCACTCTCTGTTAACTAACTGATATTGATGATTCCCCGCCGGAGGTAAAGCTATGAGTTTTAAGAAAATTTTTGTTGCCTTAGATGATTCTGAACTTAGCCACCGCGTCTTCAATCAAGCTTTAGAATTAGCTGTGAGCGATCGGGCCCAGGTGATGCTATTTAACTGCGTTACTGTCAACTCGCTGGGCGAGACTGCCGTGCCAATTCCGGTAGATTTAGGTATGAATGTCGAGTTAATGAATCAAGCTTATCAAGCTCAACGTTTGCGGCTGGAAAGTGAGGTAAAACAGGCTTCGGGTTTTCTGAAAAAATACTGCGACGCGGCAGCAAAAGAAGGATTGCAGGTGGAATTTGACTGCAAAATGGAGGGCGCTCCGGGGTATTCTATCTGTGAATCCGCCCAAAATTGGGGCGCAGATTTAATAGTGTTGGGGAGGCGCGGCCGCACGGGGTTGGCAGAAGCTTTCCTCGGCAGCGTCAGCAATTATGTCGTTCACCACGCATCTTGTTCGGTTTTTGTAATTCAGGAAGTCAAAGCCGAAAAATGATGCTGCTGAAAATTTTTGCTGAGAAAGTCTATCTAAAATAAGAGTCGCGTTCGTACCTAAACCCGGTTTCTGCGAGCAAGATTAAATTTGGCCGCGAAGCTCCAAAAAGTGAAACCGGGAATCAGCCGTATAGCGCCCAAGTTCCGTAAAATCTAAAATCTAAAATCGGAAAACCGGGAATCAGCCGTATAGCGCCCAAGTTCCGTAAAATCTAAAATCTAAAATCTAAAATCTAAAATCTAAAATCGGATGAGTGATTTTTTGTCAGCAGATGCTGCGTCTAATTCGGGCAGTTCACCCACTACAAATAACGAGCCGCAAACCGCCGATATTTCAGCAATGGCTGGCGATCGCACAAATCCCGATCCGGGGAAGCGCGAATTAGGGGAAGCGCCTTTAAGGCTCGTAGAAACGGCATTTTTGGCAAGTACCGCTAGCTTGATTTGGCTGGTAAATTATTACTTTCCGCTGGGGCCTTTGCTGCGGGTTTTTTTCCCGATACCGATCGCCCTTGTCTACCTGCGCTGGGGGAACCGCGCTTCTTGGATGGCAGCTTTGGTATCGGGTTTGCTGCTGTCGGTACTCATGGGCCCGACGCGCAGCATTTTATACGTGATTCCTTTTGGAATTATGGGAGTTGCGCTGGGAGGACTTTGGAAGCGCAAAGCGAGTTGGTCTTTTTCTATTAGTTTGGGCGCGTTAATTGGCACTCTTGGCTTCTTTTTTAAGTTTTGGTTGCTGTCAGCTTTGGTGGGTCAAGACCTCTGGGTTTACGTAACAGCCCAGGTAACAGAGATGGTGGAATGGGTTTTTGTGAAGCTGGGCTGGCTTAATGTACCGAGTTTGAACACTATTGGGGCGATCGCCGCCGGGATGATTTTGGTTAACAATATTGTCTATTTATTTGTAGTGCATTTAGTAGCTTTGCTGCTGTTAGATCGTTTGGGAAATCCGATTCCGCGGCCGCCGCGCTGGGTGCAACTTTTGATCGATTATGAAGAGTAGTTATTGGGCATGGGGCATGGGGCATGGGGCATTGCTAATTGCTACTAAATAACTAATGACTAATGACTAATAGACCTCTCCTGAAAAGCAAGTCTTGAACAGGCAGGATGTCTGTTCCACAATAATTATTGGAGAGGTCTAATGACTAATGACTGCTAACTAATGACTAATGACTGCTAACTAATTTATGATTGGTATTTATACAGAAATCGAACAGGGTCAGCGGTGGCTCGATCGCTATCGGGGACGAAAACCGATATTTGCCTGCGTGTTAGGATTTACCGCTACAGGCTTAATTCCAGGCATTTCAGCAGCAGGAGCAACCCCGCACGATCGACAATTTACTTGTTTGGCCGATGCAGAATTTTTGTATAACGGCCCCCAACCGTCGCCCCAATATCCTTTGCCGCCCCTAGAAGCTGGTGCCTCGCCGGTACTGATATCTCGCGCAGTAGTCGAAGCTTTGGAAATTCCCCTTTACCTATTTAATGCTGGTTTGGCCCTCCCACCTCCCGTACCTGCAATTGATTTGGGCGGCACTCCGGCAAAGTGTGTGATTTCTGGGAATGCTTTAGAACTCGAAACAGTCAAACATTTGCTCGAACAAGGATTAATTTGGGGAGCTAAATTGGCCGCTCAAACTAATGGCAGCTATTTAATTTTAGGGGAGTGCGTAGTTGGGGGAACGACTACTGCTTTGGGCGTGTTAATGGGTTTGGGTATTGCAGCGGCGGGCAAAGTTAACAGTTCTCATCCTCGCTGCAATCACGCTCAAAAATTGGCTGCGGTGACAGCGGGACTCAATCATGCTGAGTGGGAAATTGGCGGACAAAACAGCACTCCCCTGGAATTGGTGGCGGCGGTGGGCGATCCGATGCAAATAGCGGTGGCGGGAATGGCGATCGCCGCGAGTCGGACTTGCGGGGTACTCCTGGCCGGGGGCACGCAAATGCTGGCAGTGTACGCTTTGATGCAAGCCTTAGCCCGTGAATATGCTCTGGTATGGTGTCCCGAACAAGTTGCGGTGGGGACTACTCGCTGGGTGGCGGAAGACCCTACAGGAGACACTGTAGGACTCGCTAATGATATCGGCGGTGTGCCTTTGTTGGCCGCGCAGCTAAGTTTTGCTGGATCTCGCTACGGGCAACTGCAAGCTTACGATCGCGGCTATGTTAAGGAAGGTTTGGGTGCGGGAGCGTGTGCGATCGCCAGTGGCTTGGCTGCAAATTGGACTCCAACTCAACTCCTCCAAGCTGTTGAAGCTTTAGCCTCGCGGTGTGAAATTAAACATTAGATAGTCCTGGATGCCAAAAACCCGTTTTTTACTCCAAATATTGGGGTTTTGCAGCGATGAATACACTCCAAAACCGGGTTTTTAGTTTTCTTTGCGTCCAGCGCTGTGAGGAATTAAACATTAAAAATTAATATGCGCCTATCGAGCAGCGAATCTGGTTCTGCTGCTCAACCAGCTTCATTTTGGCTGAATAATTATCTCATTTTATTGAGCATAAATGCTCTCATATTTACAGAAGTTTCTACACCAAATCTCGCTTTAATGCAGTATTCTTCCTGCTAATTGCGCGAGAGAAAAAACTCTATGCAATGACTCTATAAGTTGACGAGCATAAATCAACGCAACTTGTATTTTTTTGATATTAATGCCCGATCCCCGCTAGCAATATTTAATGAGATCCGCCTACCTGTTGCGAGTGCACTCTTTTGGCGAGCAACTGTTCTTCCAAAGCAGCAATTCGATTGTAAGCTGCTGTTAGCTGAGCAGTTAGGCGCTGGATTTGAATTTCTGCGCTCAGCTCTTTTTCGAGGCTTTGAGAATTCTTGTCGAAGTAGCTGTCATCTAACAGTATGTCTTTGTGTTCGAGGAGCCCGTCGAGACGGCTGTAGCTTTGATATGACGAGGTTTTGTCATTTCCTACCGTTCCAGAGCTGGCGTTTCTCTGCTGCTGGGTCAGCTTCGTCTCCTGGGCTGACTCGAATAGCTTGTCATTGAGGTTTTCTATGAGTTTGTAAAGGGCCTCGACTTGTTGGGTCAATAATGTAACTTGCTGCTGGAGCGGTTCCATACAATCATCCTTTGGCTCGTAACTTATATCTTTACATATAAGGTAAATCTTTACATAACTGCGATTTATCACTAAATTATTTAATTTTTGACGTAATTGTTGTGTTCCCAATCCAGACGGTAGATTTAGGAAGCCAGCCTGAAGATAATCGATCGCCATTCGTGAGTCGATTTGAGATTTGAGATTTTAGGTTTTAGATAGTCTTGGATGCAGGAACCTAGTTTTTTAACCCCCATACTTCGTTCAAACCTTCAATCAGAGTTAAAACATCAGGTTTCTGAGAGTCGGATCGGGCAGCGTCCTATTAAATTGACTTCGCTCTAGCCAGTGCTTTCAGGATTGACAATAGTGGATTTTTAGTTATTAAGCTGTCGCGGATTTAAAAAGGATTTTTCACTTTCGACATGACAGACTTTGGGAAATACCGCTCGGTTTTGTCAAAAGCGTCATCCAGCGGCAGAGGGCAACACTCTCCTTGTTTCGTTATATTAACAAATGTAACACAGATGCAGTCGATCGCCAACGGGGGCGAGCAAAATTGGGTCAAACTCATATGCTGCACCATTCTCGCTTAACAGGCTTTCCGGCCTGTTCCAGAACAAGTGCATTTTCTTGTGGGGTGGGCAGGAGAACCCGCCCATAGAAGGCCATCGAGAATGGTGCAAGATGTGAGGTCAAAAGAACTTTTCGCGGAGAAATCAGGCGTTAAGTTGACGGGGCTGTCGGCATCGGAAAGCTCGATCGACAAGGTAGAAGGTAAAATCAGGGCAAGAGTCAAACAGACTCACAGCGCAGCAGAACCGAGTACAATGGCTCTGTGTTTGAGGAAGAAATAAGATAAATCGGCGCCAATTACCGGACTCGACAAACAATTATTTTCCGGGCTGCAGAACACAAAACGATCGGTCAATATTTAGAAAAGCGGATTCACAGGTGAAACGAAGGTCTTTGCTATTGGGGGCCGCCACCCTAACTTTAAGTCAATTGGCGGCAGGGTGCGACTCCAAGCCCATTCTCAAAATTCGATCGCTCAAAAACAGTATTCCGGCCCAACTGGTAAGCAAATTTAGCCGCGATGTACAACCGTCTCCGCTTTTGCAGGTAACGCAAGAACCACAATTAAAAGAATTATTCGCCCTATTGCAGGAGTGGAAACAGGTTCCCAAATCAAAAAATCAAGCTGACTTGGTGATGTTGGGAGATTACTGGCTGACTTTGGCAATCCGGCAAAAATTGATTCAGCCGATCGATCCTGCTAAGTTTGCTAATTGGGCACAATTGCCCGAAAGATGGCAAAAACTCGTCAGGCGCAACGATGACGGTCAATTAGATCCTAAAGGTAAAATTTGGGGCGCACCTTACCGCTGGGGAAGTACAGTAATTGCCTATCGAACAGATAAATTCAAGTCTTTGGGGTGGACTCCCACAGATTGGAGTGACTTGTGGCGCTCGGAATTGCGCGATCGAATTTCTTTGCCGGACAGTGCTAGAGAAGTTATTGGTTTAACATTAAAAAAACTCGGAAAATCTTACAATACGCAGCAATTAGATAAAGTCCCAAATCTCAAAAAAGAACTGGCAAATCTGCACCAACAAGTTAAACTTTATAGTTCCGATGCTTACCTGCAACCATTAACTTTAGGCGATACTTGGTTGGCAGTAGGTTCCTCAGGGGACTTGCTGCCCCTGCTGCAAACTGAAAAGGATATTGCTTTAGTAATCCCGGTTTCTGGAACTGCACTTTGGACTGATTTGTGGGTAGAACCAGCATCGGGGAATCCTGTTTCGTTAGTGGAAAAATGGATTGATTTTTGTTTGCAGCCTCGGATTGCTCCTCAATTATCTTTGCTGGCTAAGGCTAGTTCCCCGATAATTGTCGGCATGAAACCCGAGGATTTGCCGGAAGCTGTTCGCACTAATTCTGTGTTGTTGCCGGATGCTAAGATTCTTGCGGCTAGCGAGTTTCTGCTGCCGTTTGGGGATGCGGGGATCTCGCTGTATCGATCGCTCTGGCAAGAAATTCGGCAAGTAGTGAAAGGCTAAAATTTTACTACGTTTTGAGGTACGTAGTTGCGCTTCAGCGCTCTTTTATCTATGAAAGAGCAAGGAGCAAAGAGCAGTTTTGCATTTATAGTGCTGTCCCCGCTCCCGTATTGTACAATAGGCGAGCGGGACATTATTCAAAGAACAAAGACTTTTTACAAAAATGAGATGCTTCCAAAGAGCGCTGAAGCGCAACAACGTACCTTAGAAAAATAAAAAAATAGCACGGGTTGAAGTGTTGGTATTTTAATTTTAAGAACAATCGTAATTATAAATCACCTGAGAAAAATCTAAATTTTCTAAGTCCTCAGCACGAATCAAAAAGTTCCCTACTCCACAATCACCCCAACAAATCTCATCATCACTAATCATGTGTAAGAGTACAACTTTATGGTCTTTGTATTGCGGACTATACTCACGAGGATCAGTTTGCGTAAAGTAGCCGTATCCCCCTATTTTATGGTGAATTTCGTATAAATTAGCATAATACCAATCAAATATTTTGTAATTATCTCTACTGATTACCTCAAAGAATTGTTCAAGTTTTTGTTTTTCAAAAATGTTATTAATTTGATAGTCTTCTGGGCAAACCCACTCATTGTCAGGACTAAACTGTAAAGCCAAACATTCTTGAGAATTATTCACATATTGGTGATTTAAAGGTAAAAAATAATCATGTTCACAAATATGCTCACTAAAAGGATTATCAATCGGACAATTATTTTCGTCAAAAAATTGCAAGGCACTAAGTTTTTGATTGTTTAAAGTTGAATAGCTCTCATTGATATCCAACAAACAAGCAAAATCTGTTTGACAATTATTTCTGTCAATTTCTAAAAAGTACAATACTTTGAAATCTTTTTGATTGTCCAACTTCTCTATATCCATTCCATACCAACCTTGATTGTTACTAATATAAAATTGCAAAATTCCTTGTTTGGGAAAAGGGGCTAAATATGGCACTTGGGCAAAGATTTCCTCAAAATTGAGTTGTGCCAAAAGGTGCATATATTTTCCATCACTATCTTTGGGAAAATCGTAACCTTTCGGCAAGTAAGGCACTCCGCCAAATTTGCTTGACCAGAAATCAGTCGCCTTTCGTTCGTAAGTGATTTTGATAACAGGCTTTTCTGAACTTTCAATTTCTTGGCGAAAAGGTTCTAATTCAGCAGGAAGCTCAAGGTTTGTTTTCATTTTTTTCTACTTATTACAAACCGCATCTATCAGCTCAAATGCACGGTGCGTCAGCTCTTGATTTATCGATTATCCAGAAAATAGCTCGCTGCTGACGCACCCTACTAAAATTCCTTCCGCCTTCCTCGAAGACGCGGATTTGAGAGAGATTCTAAATCAATGCGACAACTAAGCCGATCGCCCTTGCACGAATAAACTGCCAAAGCGGTGCCTTGACGGTTGCAAACTCGCACATTGTAACCGTATTCGCTGGCGACAGTGCCGAAGCGGTTGACAAACTGATAGCGTTCCATATAATCGAGCAAACTCCAAAGTTGGCGGTTGACGATGATAATTACCCAAGTATTGCCGGGATCGACAAACCAGCGATCGAGCAATTTTCCGCCAAACTGTTTTTGAGCTAACCACAGACTCGGCACGCTTTTTTCGGTTTGCGAAAGCGGGGGCGACGGTAAATTAGCAGCGTTGCCAGTCGGGCAAGCCGGCTGCTGGGAAAATGTCGCAGATTGTCCCCACAGCAAGGCTCCGAGGCACGCAGAACAGGCGATCGGGAACAAAAATAAACTTTTTGTCAAAATGCCATGCCTGCGGGTATCAACATCATATTTCATAATTATTGTGTTCTTGATTATATGTTTCCCATAGGGGCGGGTTTTACCAACAATTTATCTCGAAAACTCGCTATCGATAAAACCCGCCCCCGCACAGCAGATAACCTACATCAACCTTACATTTTATTATCTGCAAAAGATGTACGTTGCGATTTTGTGTGGTGTGGAGGCGGGTTTATTAGATTGTTTGTTTTTGGCTTTTATTGTTGGTAAAACCCGCCCCCACAGTCATGTTAAAATTCCGATCGCCTAAACAATGAAGCAGGCAGACAAGCAGTAAAAGTAGAACCGCAATTTAACTCGCTATAAACTTCAATATCGCCGCCCATCATCTGACAAAAACGCTGGCTGATAGTCAGTCCCAAACCAGTACCGCCGTACTTGCGAGTAGTTGAATTGTCGGCTTGAGTAAAAGGTTGGAACAGTCGCTCTTGCTGCTCTGGTGTCATGCCGATACCCGTGTCCGTCACTCGGAAAACTAAAAAGTCTGAATCCAAAATTAACATTTGAGCAACTCTCGGTTGATATTTATTTTTTAATTCTTCGCTGGTAATTCTTTCGACAGTAAGCACGATCGCCCCATTAGCAGAAAATTTAGCAGCATTGCTGAGCAAATTCAGCATTACCTGCCGCACTTTCATCAAATCGCCGTGCATCGCGCCGATATTGTCAGAACTCAATACTTGCAAAGTATTGCCGTTTTTATCCATTAGCGGTTTGATAGTTGTTACTACCTCCTCGATTAAGCCTCCAACATCGAAGCTTTCGAGGTAAATCTCCATCTTGTCAGCTTCAATTTTGGAAATGTCGAGAATGTCCTCAATGAGCCGCAGCAAGTGTTTGCCAGCAGTGCGAATTTTGTCTAAATCCGAGACTATCTCTAAGTTGCCTAACTCTTCGGCATCTTCCACCAGCATATCGCTGTAGCCGATAATCGCGTTCAGAGGAGTCCGCAACTCGTGGCTCATGTTTGCCAGAAAAGCACTCTTGGCGCGGTTGGCGAGTTCTGCGGCTTCTTTGGCCAACTGCCACGCTTCCTCAGCGTCTTTGCGTTCGGTGATATCTCGCAGCGTGGCCACTACCGCTTCGACGCTGCCGTCAGTCGCACAAAGCGGGCTGAGAATGTACTCGTAGTCGCGGGTTCCCCAGCTTGCCGTGGGGACAATTACTTCGCCTTTCTTGGGCTCGGCTGTGGCAAATATGGCGTCGCATTCTTCGTGAACCCGCTGCATAATTGTTGGCGACCAGCCTAATTCCTGCCAGGTTTTGCTAATCATTTCTCTGGGATTCTTGCCGGCAGCTTGAGCGGCGGTGCGGCTGACGTAAGTGTATCTTCCCGATCGATCGACTAGAAAAATTAGGTCAAGAGAAGCGCCGAGAATCCCGTCAACTGTTCTGGCGTGTCGGGCTACCTGAGCAGTCATTTGTCTGACGGCGATCGCGCCGCGGACTTTGGCGGCGAGTTCAAACTGCAAAAGTTCGTTGGCTTGTTGGAGGTATAGGGTGCGCTGTTCGACTTCTTTTTCTAGTTCTGCTTTGGCTTTTTCTAGGGTGAGTTCGGCAAGTTTGCGATCGCTCACGTCTGTAGAAATTGTACCGACTGCATAAGCTTTGCCTTCGGAGTTGCAGAGGGGAAATTTCAGAGAAATATAAGTGTGCGGGCCGTCGTCTTGAGGGATGATTTCTTCGATGGTTAGGGGCGACGAGGATTCGATAACTTTCAGGTCATTTTCTCGCAAGGCTGCTGCTTTATCTTCGGGAAAAATCTCGCCGTCGGTTTTGCCTGTTATTTGCTCTTTGGCGATGTCGAACAAATTGTCAAAATGGCGGTTGGTGAGCAGGTATTTTCCGTCAACATCTTTGATGTAAATCACTGCTGTTGAGTTGTCTAAAATCGCTTGCAGCAGTGCTTCGCTCTTTCGCAGGGCTTTTTGAGTGTTTTGGCGATCGAGTATTTCTGGCTGCAATTCCAAGTTGAGGCGATTTAAGTCTTGCCAAGCTTCCTGGACTTGATTTAAGGCGATCGCGCTTTTTTCTAGTTCTGTATTTGCCGGCCGCGACTGACTTGAAACGGAGTTTGCGGGCAATTCTAGGGGTTGGAAAGCGAGCGGGATCTGGGGATTTGCGATCGGGCCATCACCCGCAGTTTTTTTATATCGAAAATCGACCGCTAATTTACTGTTTAAACTCGATTTATTGGGAAATAAATCGGGAAATTCGCCGAAATTTAAATTGTCATAAATTAGATCCCAATTCCGGGAACGCTGCTGCGGTTCGGCGGTGGAGTTAAATGCCCAATTCCCCTCTGCTGTTGATAAATCTGAGTTACCGGGTTTGGCAATCCGGCGGGTGACGGCAACTGCCAAGGCGAAGGGGAAAACGGCAGCAGCAGACAGTGCCAGCAGCCAGTTGTTGCCCCACCATGTTTCGATCGAGGTTTTGGGGATGCCCCGCACTAAAATTACAGCGGGTTTTCCGGCTAGATTATTCAGGGATTTTGCTGCTACTGTATAAGTTTGATTGCCTATTTGTATTTGCTGGGCAACTGGTTTGCCATCGGCGGCGCGTGCAGATCTCAGCAGCGATCTGTCCATCCACTGTAAGTTGGGCAACAGTTGATTTTTCGTAACACTTTGTCCGCTTACCAAGACATATTTGCCCTCATTAAGCGGTGCATAAATAGCGTAAAATCCGAGGAGTGAATTGACGGTTTCGCTACTGGCAACCATCGGGATTTTGCTCAGATTTGTTCCTAGAAATAAAGCAGCAATAATAGTCTGATTTTTTGGATTTTTTACCGGAATTTTTACGTAATTCACAAGGACATATTCGCTCAATCCCGGTTGCAAAGCTGGCAATTGTTTCTGATTTTCCGATTTAGCCAGAATTTTGCTAGCCGTAATTGGCTCTTTTTTTGCTAATTCTTGATAGGCTAGGTTGCGAGGATTAAAATTTTGTCCTTCCTGGTTGAGATTAACGCTAACAATTATCTTCCTATCTTTCCCCACTAAAGCTGCACTGTGTATTGCTCCTGTTTTGACATGACTTTCCAGAATTTGCTTGACAGATTTTCGCAAATTTGATATGTTTTTGTCGCTGTTGTAAGCTAAAGCTGTTTGGGCGATCGTTTTGCCGTCAGAGGAGTTTTGCAAACGGTCGGCAAAACGATCGAGTTTGAGATTGTAGTTAATTTCACTAAGGCTCAGTTCTGATTTAGCTTGATTTTGCAGTTCGTTGCTTCCAACTGCCGATGTTAGCCAAAGTGCTGCTCCCGTTAGTCCGACTGGCAAGATTGTTTGTAACGCCAGCAGTCCAATTAACTGTTTTCTGGTAACGGATAAGTTGTAAGCGGACGGCTTGAAAGCTGTTTTAAATCTTTCGGAAGTCGCAACTTCAGTTGGCTGCAGACAATTTGGCTTGCTGTCGTTTAACTGAGTTTGAGCCATAGTAGTAGATACTGAATCGGTTATAGATGACAGGCGATAAATTAATCTGGAAAACAATCAATCAATTTTAGATTTTAGATTTTGGATTTTAGATTTTAGATCGAATTCGGTTAATTACTCATATCATGTCCGGTCGAGCGACAGCGATTTTTGTAGGGGTTCCCCTCACCAACAATACCTGCCAATAATTGACAATCTCAAAAACCCGCCCCGACCGGGATATTATTGTTAATCGATCGCACATGATATCATCATAAAATTGTTGCCTCTCGCCGGCGCCAACCAAGCAAGAAAATGACTGGGGTATGCTCACAGAAATCAGTTTCTAGGTGTTAATCAGATTATCTTATTTAGCTGTTTTTACATATAGTGTCGGTTCCTATTAAAAGTTTGTTCGGAGCATCCCAATGATTGCTTTCACAGGAGTGCTCGGGCTTAGATGTAGGCTTGGCTGTGCAGTATGCTGGCACTCCTGTGAAAACGCTTTTTGCAAAATCGGGATGCTCTTGCAAACAGTCGCCAGACTAAGTAATTTTTTGCTCGACTATACAGTAAATTTACTTAAACCAAAGTTTAGCGTAATTATTGCAAAACTTAGATACGCTCGATCGACCTTTTCCCTGCTTCACCTTTTTTTCAATCCCACAACCGCCTGCCTGCTTTACCGCCCAGTCGCTGGTGAGTATCTTTGAGCAAAGTTGGGATGTCTAACTCTTCGGGACACCTGGGCAAACATTCGCCGCAATCGGTGCAGCGGTTGCCTTTGCTGCCCGGAAACCAGTGTCCGGCATTTTCAAACATGGCGTAGCGGTATTTGCCAAAGTCAGTCATGTCGCACCCGACGGCGAGATTGCGGAGTCGCAATACTTCGGGAATGTTGATGTTTTCCGGGCAAGGCAAACAGGCATAGCACTGGCTGCATTTGTCGGTTTTCAAACTGGCTGCAATAGCCGATTCTAGCCGATCGAACGCAGCGATTTCGGCGTTGGTGAGGGGAAAGTCGCGATCGCAATATTTCAGGGGTTTCTCTAATTCTGTCGCATTTGCAGCCCCCACACTCAGAGTCCCAATCCTAGTATCGCTCAGTAAAAACCGATAGTTCAACTCTAAAGGCAAGAAAGGCGAGCACAATTGTGCGAGAGTTTCCGGGGGCGTGTAGAGTTGCCCTCCTTTATCAGCCGGGGAAATGATGAAAACGCCCATATCTTTGTGCTTGGCGAGTTCAATTGCCGGGGCGTTGCGCTGAAAAAAATAGTAGTAATGCAGATTGACAAACTCAAATAAATCTGTATTGATTGCAGCCAAAATCAGATCCAGAGGCCCGTGAGTCGAAAAGCCGACGTGCCGAATGCGCCGATCGGCGAGGGCTTTGCGTACAGATTCCATGCAGCCTGTGGGCGATCGCACCCAAGCCAAATGTTCCCAAGTATTCAAACCGTGAATTGCCAGACAGTCGATATAGTCTAAATTCAGGCGTTTGAGGGAGGCGTCGATGCAGCGTTCCATTGCAGCAGCATCCTCCGTCGGGGAAATTTTTGTAGTGACGTGGAAGCGCGATCGATCGACAGACAAACCAGCCGAGATGGCCGCACCGAGATATTCCTCGCTGCAACCGTAACCAGCCGCTGTTTCCAGGTGATTGATTCCCTGAGAAACAGCCTCTTGTACAGTCTGACAGGCAGTTTCCTCAGAAGCCAAATAGCGCATGGTTCCCAAGGAAAATACGGACAGGTGCAAGTTAGTTTTGCCAAACCGTCGATAGCGCATAAATGTTAGGAAGTTTCGCCCGGGCTAAAGCCGCTTCTCTTGATCAAATCCTCTGGACGGAGGTTTGATATAAATTCCCGGAAGGCCCGGCGTTCTGCTTCATCAGCATCTCGATCGACCGGTATGGAAGCATCGGCTACGACTTCTTCCATCACCCAGATGGGGCTATTCGTTCGCAGGGCTAGGGCGATCGCGTCGCTAGGTCGGGCATCGATCTCTTTTTTAACTTCTCCCTGACGGACGATCAGCACGGCATAGAACGTGTTATCTTGCAGCGAGTGAATAACTATACGCTCCAAGGTAAGATTCCAGGCTTCTAGAAAATTGACCATCAAATCGTGAGTTAAAGGTCGAGGAGGCTTGTGACCTTCCAGAGAACTAATAATAGCCTTTGCCTGCTCCTGACCGATATAAATAGGCAAAGCGCGTCGCTCAGTAGCGTCTCTCAATAGGACTATAGGACTGCGCGTGGCTGCATCTAAGGCAATTCCAGCGACTTTCATTTCAATCATTCGATCGGCCTCATAGAATTAAGAAACTGTAAGGCAGTAGAGAACTTGGACATAAAGATTACCTAAATCCAGTATGACTCGATCTTCGCCTGAATCTGCAACGAATCGGGCACTGTCGATTAGAGATGGGACATTGACTCGGGGGGGACAGGGGGAGGGCAAAAGCTCCTGCGTCTGGTTTTTGGCTGTGGTTTGATGTAAATAAGCGATCGACTAGGGAAAAATACTTATGTTTACAGGACTAATTCAATCTCTCGGAAAGCTGAAGTCGCTAGGCAACGATTATTTCCAAATTTCCTGCACCTCCAGCAACTCCTATCAGATTTTACAAGATTTAGCCATTGGGGACAGCGTAGCCGTGGATGGAGTCTGTTTGACGGTAGTGGAAGTTCTACCGCAAGGTTTTGTCGCCGTCGCTTCCCCGGAAACCCTGCGCCGTACTACTTTGGGAGCATTCCCCGATGCTTGGGTCAACTTAGAAACCTCTCTGCGCGCCGGTAGCAAATTGGGGGGACATTTCGTGACGGGGCACGTAGATGCGATCGGCACTTTAGCGACATCAACCCAAACCGCCAACGCTTGGGAGATGCGGTTTACTGCCCCACCAGCAGCAAATTCGGGATGGCAACGCCAAATCGCACCTTACATTGTTTCCAAGGGCAGCATCGCCGTCAACGGTATCAGCCTAACCGTGGCAGATTGCGATGCTGACGGTAATTGGTTTGAAGTTTCTGTCATTCCCCACAGTTTTGGTGAGACAAACCTCAGCTATTTGCAACCAGGAAGTTTAGTTAATTTAGAAGCAGATATTCTCGGCAAATATGTCGCCAAATTTCTCCGCAGTGGCTCAAAATCTAATCCCGAACCTTGGGAAGAAACCCCGGCCATTAACCATTTGGGAGGCATTACCCCAGAATTTTTAGCTGAACACGGATTTATTTAATCTTCGGGTGCGCACCGCGCACCTTGCTCATATCTGAGATATTGCACCATTCTGAATAAGCCTTTTACGGGCGGGTTCTCCTGCTCACCCCAAAAGAAAACTCACTCTTCGCTTCACAGGCATCTTACCTGTTTTTGAGTTGTAGAATGCGTCAGCAGCGAATTGTTCTCTCAATAATTTACGGCTCAAAGCAGACGCACCCTACTAACTCTTACTTCTCTCTTTCCGCTCTCTGCGGTTAATTAATAAAACTCTCTTATTCAATCAAAAAAAATGTTTTTATACCCAAACAATCCCGCAGCAATTATCACCTGCGAACGAAAAAAGTGCAGCAATTAATAGCTTTTGAATTCCCGCTGCATCGAAAAATGGATAAGTTAGCAAATTCCAATAAAATAACCGATGTTGTAGTTTCCCATTAGCCCCGAGTTTGGAGATAATTTGCTGAAACAAAAAAGCACTTCTACTATAATTAAATTGCTGTTGCCCAAATTTGCGTAGACTTAGGAATGAAAAATCAATAACTTGATGAATTGTCAGATCTAATAATGAAGAAATGCACTAGATTGCGCCTTTTACCAAAACTGATAGAAAGTTCCCACTATTTTTGTTACTCCACTACACTACTTTACATTTAAATCCATGTTTTCTTCTAGGTCAATCAAGTCACAAATAAAGAGGTTTTATAACTCTCCATCGTAAAAAGGCAAAAGAAGGTATGAAGCCATTGACGCTCAAAAATTGGGATGGGTGGAATTAGGAATAAAAAATTAATAACTTAATTTTTTATTCCTAACCGACAACAACCGGAAGATTTTGATTCGGATAACATAAAATATGTGTACTTTTCCACGTCGCACAATGCGGCAGATGGTTTAGTTCTGGTTCTAATCTTGTTGCTGCGATGATAGCTTAAATAATTTTACTCACGTCTGTTTCTTTTGCGAACTGTACTCACATCTTTTGGAGGTATCCATAATCGAAATATTTAGTCAATCATTTAATTTATTTAGAAATAAATTAAATGATTACAGTTATTAAGACCAGAGACATTTGCCAATACAACCATTAATTAATGTAAATAATAGGCTAATATTTAACACAGCTATAGGATTAATTCTTCTGCCCTAAAACATAAAAAAATATGACATATTTTCAGATTTTTGGTTACAAACAAATTGTTGTTAACCTAGTTTTCTTACTCTCATATATTTAATAAATTGACATATTTTAAACCATAAAAATCTGACTTTTTGTTTTAGTCTATTACCATTATTTTGATGGTAAAAACTCATTTAAACGTGCTATATACCATTGACATTGAACAGAGAATGGGGTAAAATTATTCTCAGCGGATATTGGCTGTCTCTTCCACCAACTGTGTAAGTCCTGACTGCGAGGAGTATAAGGGAGAGCTGCCAATCTAGAAAGCAACAAAAATTTTGAAAAATTTTGTTAAAAACCAATGCAGCCAGCTTCTCAAAAATCCCTCTCTTTGCCTCTCGTATCAGTCATTATTCCTGCATACAACGCTGAGCCATTTATTGAAGAAACTTTGAAATCTGTTCTCGCTCAAACTTATCCAGCAATTGAAGTTTTAGTCGTCGATGACGGTTCCCAGGATCGAACCCCTGAAATTGTAGAAAAAATTGGCAAAAAAGATTCTCGCGTTCAGCTTCTGAAACAGCAAAATTCTGGAGTCGCTGTTGCTCGAAACTTAGGAATTGAGAAGTCGAAAGGAGAATTTATCGCCCCCATTGATGCCGATGATATTTGGTATCCTGAAAACATAGAAAAACAAGTTCAATGTATGTTGGAGGGAGGGGAAGAAGTCGGGGTGGTCTATTCGTGGACAGTGGATCTGGATGAAAAAGGATTGCTAACAGGAGGATTCCGGTCTTTTAGAATTGAAGGTGACGTGTACGCGACCCTAATTTGCCACAACTTTATAGGAAACGCGAGTGCTTCTATGATCCGTCGCAGTTGTTTGGAAAAGGTGGGGGTTTATGACAAGACATTGAAGGAAAGGAATGCTCAAGGCTGTGAAGACTGGGACTTGTACCTGCGGATAGCAGAGCTTTATCAATTTCGAGCCGTGCCGGAATTTTCAATTGGCTATCGCAGGATGTATAACACTATGTCTACCAACTATACGACAATGGCGAATTCTCAATCTTTGATGCTGCAAGCTGCCAAGCAACGGCATCCCGAAATTCCCGATTTCCTGCACCGATTATCTACGAGTAATTTTTTGCTGTACTTAGCGAACCAAAGCAGCCGCAACGGCCGCGATCGCACCGCGCTATTTTGGTTATTCCAAGCTTTAAAAACTGAGTGCATCTCACCCTTATTCCGTTCTGGCTTTTACATAGTATTGGGAAAGAGCCTTTTAAACCTATTATCCCAGTCTGGGAAACATCAGGATGCTCTAGATGCACCTGTGAGAGTAGAAGATACCCCATCCTCTGAGAACCAACCGATCGGTCGGGAGGTGTTGGTAGAGATCCGGCGCAAAAAGATCGAATTAATGGTAACGATAGGGAACATTTTTCACCGCTCTATTTCCTTCCTTGTCAAGCGAAATCAAGCAAATATTGACACGCTCCCTCAAGCGAACATTAGCGCCACTCCCCCCACAAAGGCAGAGTTGTCTTAATGAAAAAAGAGATTAAGGCTATTAGAACTCTGCTACCCCTCCTCAAGCTTTACCCTTGGGCAATCCCGGCAATGATTTCCTTGGGTATGCTTGCTTCCCTTTCCGACGGCTTTGGCATTAGCTTATTCATTCCCTTTTTGCAAACTTTACAGCAAGAACAAGCTCAGGCTGTAACTGGCAATTCTTTCATTGATTCTCTGAACAAGATATTCGCTGGTGTTCCTGCTGGCTACCGCGTCTTAATCATCCCATTTTGTATTTTAGTCAGCATCCTGATCAAAAACCTGATTGTCTATAGTAATTCTCTGCTTTTTGCTTGGTTAAACTCGCGAATTAGCAACCGATTGCGCTGCAAAATTTTCAACCAAACTTTAAGCGTTAGCTACTCTTTCTTAGAGCGCAGCGAATCGGGAAAGATTATGAATATTTTGGCAACAGAGAGTTGGCAGACTAGCAAAGCTTTGAGTTTGTTTGTTAACTTGATTACGTGTGCTTGTACGATTACTGTCCTGGCGACGCTGTTACTGCTCATCTCTTGGCGACTCACCTTAATTATCAGTATAGCGCTCTTCCTCATCTCACAGTTCATCCAGTTTGTGACGCGCCGAGTCAAACATCTGGCACAGCAAGCCGTAGACGCCAATTCTCAGCTCGCTGTCCGAATGTGGGAGGGATTAGGGGGTATGAGAACCATCCGCTCTTTTGGACGGGAACCTTACGAGCAAGAACGCTTCGATCGCGCTTCCCTGCAGGTGCGAAACACCTTTTTGCAACTCGATATGCTGGGAGGGCTCATCAATCCGCTCTATGAAGTTTTTTCCGCACTCCTCCTGTTAGCAATTTTGGCGATCGCCCTCCTGCAAAACCAGTCAGCTATGCCAACGCTGCTGACTTTTTTATTCATCCTCTACCGCTTGCAACCGCAGGTGCAACAGCTAGATGTGGCGAGGCTAGGTTTAGTCTCTACCGCCAGTTCAGCAGAACTGGTGATGTCTTTTTTAGACACTTCTGATAAACCTTACATCCGCTCTGGTACCGTTCCCTTTGACAAGTTGAAGCAGGCGATCTATTTTGAGTCAGTTTCCTTAACTTACAATCCTGAAGATCGGCCGGCAATAGAGGATGTCTCCGTCGAGTTCAAACGCGGCCAAACTACTGCTTTAGTGGGGCCGTCGGGTGCGGGAAAATCTACGCTCATCAGCCTCCTCTGCCGCTTTTACGAGCCAACATCAGGCGCAATTTATGTTGACGACTGCTCCTTAAAAGAACTGAATTTAATGGACTGGCGGAAAAGAATTGCGATTGTCAGCCAAGATGTCCACATCTTTAGCGGGACGGTGAGGGATAATATCGCTTATGGGCGTTTAGAAGCAACCGAGGCAGAAATTTTTGAGGCGGCAAAACTTGCCAATGCTCACGATTTTATCAGCCAACTGCCGGAAGGGTATGACACGAAAGTGGGCGATCGCGGCGTTCGCCTTTCTGGCGGACAAAGACAGCGGATTGCCCTCGCTCGCGCCATTGTCCGCAACCCAGATATTCTAATTCTGGATGAAGCAACGAATGCTCTGGATAGTATTGCCGAAAACTTGATTCAGGAAGCGCTCAACACGCTCAGCCAGAACCGCACCGTTATTGTCATCGCTCACCGCTTATCGACGATTGAAAATGCGGATCAAATTATTGTGATGGAAAATGGCAGGGCGATCGAACAAGGCAACCTCCAGTATTTGCTGAAACTCGACGGCCTCTTCGCCAAGCTTTATCACTTGCAACACCGCAACGTACAAAACTAAGAGTAAGTTGGTGAATTACTTATGCCTTATCCCATCCTTGACATTGAAGTGACACAGCCCCTCCCAAATCTGAAAATTTCTGAGGAGGATACAGGAATTGCTTTAGTTGTGCGGCGCAAAGATAAAGCTGTTGGTTTTATCATGCAGCCTCTTCCTCCCAAGAGCCTTCTTTCTCCTGAAGATTTAGCTAAAATGATTGAACGGGAGGTCGGCATTAAGTTACTTCAGGAAGCGATTAGAGAAGAGCTAACTCCTGCCCAAAATGGCGATCGCTTTCCGTCGCTGACAGTAGCAATTTGTACGAAAGATCGACCGGAAAACCTGGCGCGGTGCCTGCAATATTTACTCAAGTTGCAAACACCTATTGCGGGTGAAAAGCTTGGCTTTGAAGTGTTAGTAATTGATAATGCACCTTCTGATGAAAGAACGAAGGAATTGGTAGACTCTCTACCAGGAGTTCGCTATGCCAGGGAACCAAAACCCGGTTTAGACTTCGCTCGCAATCGCGCCTTGCAGGAAGCAACTGGCGAACTATTAGCCTTTCTTGACGATGATGTCACGCCCGATCGCCAATGGCTGAACGGCTTGATGGAAGCTTGGGCAGAAAATCCTGATGCTGGAGGTTTTACAGGGTTAGTTCTGCCTTATGAGTTAGTGACTGAAGCCCAAATTTTATTTGAAAGCAGGGGAGGCTTTCGACGCGGCTTTGAGAAAATCCGCTACGGTCAAATCTTGCCGTATAATCCTTTATACCCCTGTGGAGCTGGCATATTTGGAGCTGGTTGCAATATGGCATTTCGTCGAGATGTTTTACTGAAATTAGGGGGATTTGATGATGCACTCGATACAGGTGCGCCCCTCCCCGGCGGTGGCGATTTAGATATTTTTTATCGAGTTGTTCGCGCTGGCTATCTCCTCGTCTATGAGCCTCGCTATCTGGTGTTTCACCAACACCGCCGGGAATATGAAAAATTGCGCCACCAGTATTGGACGTGGGGTTTAGGTTTTATGGCTTTTGTCGTAAAATCTTATCAGACCGATCCGAGCCAACGCTCGAAATTGCGCTGGCTCGTCGGCTGGTGGTTTGCCGATCAGTTAAATCAGTTGCAAAAAAGTGTCAGAGGATGCCATGTATTACCTCCCACCATGATTCTAGCCGAGTTGTGGGGTGGTGTAGTGGGGCTGTTTGGGGAATACCCCCGCTCTTTAAAACGCATTGAAAAAATGCGGCAGAAATTTGCCTAAAATAGTAGATTCTCTTCAGAAATCTGTTTCACTTTGAGCGCAGGAAACAACAGTTAAATATGAGTAAGCTTCCGCCCATTGATATCGTCATTTGTACTTATAATAATGCTGCCCTTTTAGACAAAGCTCTCTCAGCTCTTTCCCAACAAAAAGTGCCAGCAGAGCTAGATTGGAGGGTTTTAGTAGTTGACAATAATTGCACGGATAACACGCAGGAAGTTGTCGAAAACTATCGTGTGTTGGTGGGAAAAATACCCCAGCTTTCCACAGTATCAGAAACACAGCAAGGATTAACCTATGCCCGCCACTGTGGCGTTCAAAATACAAGGGCTGATTGGATTGCTTTCGTAGATGACGATTGCTTCCTGGCAGAAAATTGGGTGGAGCAAGCTGCTAAATTTGCAGCGGCTCATCCCGACTGCGGCGCTTTTGGCGGTAGAGTGATTTTAGATTGGGAAACTCTACCGCCTAAATATGTATTGAATTATGGGTACTCCTTTGCTCAACAAGAACACGGCCCAAGTCCTCAAAAAAAGTCTTGTTTAGTGGGAGCAGGATTAGTTCTGAATAGAGCAGCCCTCGCTCATACTGGCTGGATCGATAAACCGTTACTTCAGGATCGCATCGGAACCAAGCTCATATCAGGGGGAGATGTGGAAATCGCTTTGCGGATTTACGGAGCAGGATACGACCTGTGGTACACTCCCGACTGTAAGTTAAGGCACTTTATTCCGGCTAGGCGTACTTCTCAAAAATACTTGATCGACATTAACTATGGTCTAGGAACCTCTCAAGTTTTGGGCGATTCTCTTCTCTGGTCTGGTTCTTATCGAGATTGGCTGTTGAAATTTATTATCGATGCGGTGAAAGCTTCCCAAAATGTCCTGATTCAATCTTTAAGAGCGGCTTTGGGGCGGATGAATCCGGCGGAAGTAGAGATAAACAGGAGTTTTGTACGCGGTAAGTGGGCCGGAATTAGGCGCGTGGTTGGCATGAGCCCAGAAGAACGCAGCTTGCTATTGGGGCGTGCAAAATTAGCCGTTTAGCCAGCTCATAAATAGATCGATATTTCTTGAGGTAATTTCTGTGAGCAAGCCTTGGAAAGTTCTCAATGTCGAATTGAGCGAAAAGATTCCTGAATTGCCCTTGATTTCCAACTACGCCGGAGTGTATGTAGTGTTTTGGTGGCATAATATCCCCCTTGGGGAACGGGAGATTTTAGAGGATCAGTTGCCAATCTCGGCTTCACAACTAGCGAATCTAGCGGCGCTGGCGATCGCTCCTGCAGTCGGCAGCCACCTCCTAGAGCAAGGTTTTAAAGCGCCTTTGCCAGAAGTTTACAAAAAAAATCAGGCGTGGCACCAGCCCCCTGAGTTTCATGCCCTGACAGCCTTAGAGCAACCCCTTGCCAAGCTGCGGGATCGCTTTTCCCAGACTAGCAGCGCATCTGTTTCTGTCATAATCTGCACTCGAAATCGGCCAGAACAATTGGCGCGGTGTTTGCGATCGCTGCAAAATTTATCCCAACCTGCTCATGAGCTCATCGTAATTGATAATGCTCCCAGTTCAGATGCTACCCGCCAACTGGTGGCCGAGATGCCTGGAGTCAAATATGTATTAGAACCTCGCCCTGGTTTAAGCGTCGCCCGCAATACTGGCATCCCCCACTGTACAGGCGACATTATTGCCTTTACCGATGATGATGTGATCGTTCACCCTGACTGGGTGGCCAGGATTGCACAAAGTTTCAGCGAACCCAAAGTCATCGCTGTAACCGGCCTGATCCTGCCAGCAGAACTCGAAACAGAAGCCCAATTAATTTTCCAAAAAGGTGAGAGTGGCTTTGGTTGGGGATACCGATCTCTGACTTTTGACCCTGAATTTTTTAAGGATACTAAACACTTAGGCGTTCCCGTTTGGCGCATTGGCGCAGGAGCAAATATGGCTTTTCGGCGTGAAGCTTTTGAGTTACTAGGAGACTTTGACGAACGCTTAGGTGCAGGGGCATCTGGGTGCAGTGAAGATTCAGAGCTATGGTACAGAGTGCTGGCGGAAGGGTGGATTTGCTACTACGATCCCACCCCTGTTGTTTATCACTATCACCGGGACGATCTCGATAGCTTGAAACATCAGATGTACCAATATATGCGGGGCCACATCGTCGCCCTTTTGATTCAGTTTGAGCGTTACAAGCACTGGGGGAACTTGCTTCGCTTATTCATCATTTTACCTCTCTACTATGTAAAACGATTTTTAATCGGTCTTTTGACCGGATTTAAAGGGATTAATAGAACGCTATTGGCAGAGGTATTAGGTTGCTTTGCAGGAGTCAGATTTTACCTCAAAAATCGTGTAAATAAGGATCAATAGTTTTTCCAATTAGAGGAAGATTATGGCAACAGTTGTTGAAACCAAGAAATCAGAAACGCATAAAGAGAAGCTGGGCAATTTCTTAGCCCGCAACCCTTTCGGTCAGCCCTTGACCCTGGGATTTTTTTACAGAGAAAAGATGCGGGCAATTCACCGCATTTCCCCAGACCTGCCATTTAAAGAAATTTTAGAAGTAGGAGGAGGTCAAGGAGGCTTAACGTCTTTACTTTATCCGCAAGCGCAAATTACTAACATTGACCTCGATCCTAAATATGCAAATGTTCCTTGCAACCAGCAGGAAAAAGTACGCTTCATCTGTGGCGACGCGACCAATTTACCGTTTGAAAATGAGTCCTTTGATGCAGTGACGATGTTCGACGTTCTCGAACACATTCCCGACCACCAAAAAGCGGTATCAGAAGCGCTGCGCGTGCTTAAACCAAAGGGATTTTTATTAGTGAGCAGCCCCAATGAGAATTGGCAGTTTCCTTATTACGGCGTGATGAAACCGATCTGCCCGCCTGAAGCAGAGGTGATGGCAGAATGGGGCCACGTTCGGCGCGGCTATACGATCGATCGACTGACGGATTTAATCGGTTTCCCTTACCAGAGTTCTGCTACTTTTATCAATCCCCTGACAGTAGTCTGCCATGATTTTGCCTTCTCTCGCTTGCCCCGCCTCATGCGCCTATTATTCTGTACGGCCCTGAGTCCTGTAACGTGGACGAGCTATTGGCGGCACAAACCTGATTCCCTGGGAACGGAAACAGCATCAGCTTGGCAGAAGCCATAAAATTTATGAATGTCCAACCAGAACCAACGATCGCCCTCCTGCACTGGGGCGATTTAATCGAAGATTTTTTAGATACCATCGGGGTTTCCTTTGAAGCTTTTTGCAACGAAATGACGGGGGGCTGGATGTTTGGCTACATTGAGGCGCTGCGACGGGCAGGGGTGCGGACAGTTTTATTCTGCATCTCTGGTAGCGTAACTGAACCCGTGTACTACACCCACAAAGAGACAGGAGCAACAATCTGCACCCTGCCGGCACCTCAACTCTACCAAGCTGTCCGCCGTCAGATGGTTAACCCTCAAGGATGGACAGTTCAGGATATGTTTGGGGAGGTTCGAGGCATCCGCCGTCTGATGTTGGCAGGGGTGAAAAGCGTTACTCCTTACCTGGCTACACCGCTGGGGTTGCTGGCGGGAGAACTGCGACGCGAAAACTGCCAAGCGATTCTCTGCCAAGAATATGAGTACCCGCGCTTCGACGCTTGCACTTGGTTGGGGTGGCGGATGGGGCTGCCTGTTTTTGCGACATTTCAGGGGGGCGATTTTCAGGTTAGTCCTTGGGAAGGCTTGTCGCGCCCGATCGCCCTCAAAGCGAGCGCCGGTTTAATTATTGCTTCGCAAACCGAGGTACAGCGCGTGCAAAGTCGCTATGGCGTGCCTCCTGCCAAGATTGCCCGCATTTTTAACCCGCTGGATTTGGAACTGTGGCAACCAATGGATCGCGCCGAAGCTCGGCAACTGCTGGGTTTTCCCAGTGACGCTGAAATTGTCGCCTGTCACGGGCGGATTGAGATTCGCCGCAAGGGGTTAGATATTTTGCTGGAAGCTTGGGAACGGATCTGCCGCGATCGCCCAGGCCGAGATTTGCGGCTGTTGCTGGTGGGGACTGGTAGCGACGCGGAGGAATTGAGCCGGCGAATCGCTCAGATGCAGCTTTCGGGCATTATTTGGGTGAATGAATATGTGCGCGATCGCGCTTTGATGCGGCAGTACCTCTCGGCGGCTGACGTTTATACTTTGCCTTCTCGGCATGAGGGGTTTCCAGTTGCACCGCTGGAGGCGATGGCTTGCGGGTTGCCCGTTGTGGCTGCTGACGCGCCTGGAGTGCCTGATATTTTCGAGGGGGGCGAAGCTGACGGCGGGATCGTTGTGTCCCGTGAGGATGCAACCGCTTTGGCAGGGGGGATCGGTCGGGTTTTAGACGATCGGGCGTGGGGGCGGGAGTTGGGCAAGCGCGCTCGCATTCGGGTGGAAACTCATTTTTCTCTGGAGGCGATCGGTGTGCAACTGCGACAGTTTTTGGGCGATCGCTCTTTAGCGCACATTCCGCAGATCTGACTCGCAGCACTGGGAATGTTTGAAAAATCCCAGCCATAAAATTGTATCTATGCCTGATTTTTCTGGCTTTATTCTCACTTTTTGTGCCAATTATCGGAAACATAAGAAAGTTAACTTTACGGATTTTTTTAATCGATTCATTCTTTCTATTAAGCAACTTATTCTCGGATGGTGAAAGAATATCTAGGAACTAGACAAAATCTGGTTTCCTACCCGTCAACAGGGTTGACAAAAGCGAAGTTTATTACAAGCTAACTTCATCAACTATTGCACACATTCAAAATATTGTTCCAGATAATTTACCCACTGCCACTGACTTGAAATTTATCGCGCGGATATTCCAGTTACACAAAAGACTGGAGACACCCAGCTAACTTATCGGGGCGATTGTAAGTCGGAAGAATAATTTAAAATATAGTTTTAGCTTTGTTGATAATTAGGGCTGACGCACTCCGAACAAAGAAACCGGGTTTTTTAACCGAAATAGAGGGTTCTAAGCAAGTATTTGGGTTGAAAAACGCGGTTTCTGAACACCCGTTCGTAAGTCCTAATTATAACTGATATATTTTAATTCTTTAAGCGATATAACACCGACTCAGTATTAAAATCTTTTCCGAAAACTCGTTGCAGCGGGCCCTCGGCACTTGTCAGCCAAGATAGAGCTTTTTTGGTAGCTGCGTCTTTCTCAGTCAGGGGCCCGAATCCCACAGTCCTAATTTTATTTTTTCGGAGTTTTTCGCTCCATGCAGAAAGTCGATCGGCTCTAAAAGGCACATATAAAACTTGTCTGTCTAAGTTTTTCCCGTAAAAAAGGTAGCTGCGCGAACTTAAAAAGAATCCTATTCTTTCATCGGGTACTGTATTTTTGTCTATATATTCGTAAATACCGCGATACAGTTCTGTACGTGCAAAATCTCGCTTTTCCCTCCAATTACCAATTACTATCAATCCTATACACACACCAATTATTACTATGTAAATCGATTTTTTACGGGTAGGAAGTAGACGCTCCAGCCATCCTAAGCCCGGATTTATTTTCAACAATATCAAAGCCAGCGTCATTGACACAAGGTAAAATATGGGATATTTTAATATATATTGCCAACTTGGGGCTAAAATTTTCCAGATAATATTGAGAGCTTCTACTGGATTAGACTTAAAATTGTCAATTAACAAACTCCCCCAAACAATACTATCTCCGGTAAAAGACTCATTTTTAATATAATCAAAAATTGTGTTGCTAGTAATTCCGCAAAAACTACTAATCAAAACAACTGCCAGAACAACTTTATTTGGAGTTTTCAAGAGAGTTGCTGTAGCTGCTGCGGCGATGCCGAGTACGCTTAAAAATGGAAATCCGTATCTGAGGTTAAAACCGAGTAGAGGACTTATTTTACCAATTGAATCTCCCGCAGTACCGGACGTATAAGGTGTAATTAAATACAGAATTCCTGTGCTGGCAAGCAGTATTATTAAAATAACATTATTTTGATTGATTATTCTGGTTTTACCTTTGATCAAAGCCAGAGGTGCTGCCAATACCTGAAAGGCGATCGCCAGAAATGGCAGTTGCAATCTAATGAGGATTTGCAAGCCGAGAGTTTGCCAGTGGGAAATATTGCTGGGATTAAATTGAGCTGCTAAAGTGCTTTGCCAAATCTTTAGAAGTGGCGAAGCGGGCGGCGCAGGTAGGGTAGGTGGTAGCTGCTGTACCGGCGGTGTTGTCTGCGGTACGGGAGATGGTAAGGAATAAGGCTGTAAGGGAACTTTAATATCGCCAGCCTCGCCGACAGGATAATTGACGTGCAGCAAGTTTCTCGCATACCAAAAACCTCCTAAAAACAAGCAACAAGCTATACCGCACAGCAAGACTGGTTTGAGAGAGTGGCGAATTCTCAAATGAGCTGGTGTGGCTTTTTTCTTAACCGCGAATCTTTTAAGTTCTAATATTGCTAATCCTCCTAAAAGTGAGGCAGCATAAACTATTCCCGTGATTTTTATGCCGGCTAGCATTCCTGCGGCTGCAAAAAATAGGGATAGTTCGGATTGCGATCGGCTGCTATGATAGGAGAAACCCAGATACAAACCCACTGTAAATATTGCAGCTAGGGGTAAGTCTGGGTGAATGGTGTTAACTTGGTTGAGCACCATCGGTACTGTCAATACTAAAGATGATGCTGCCATACCGTGAATTCGGGTGGCTCCAAATTTTACGCTCAATAGATAGACGGCAATTCCCTCAAGTACCCATGCAATTAGCAGGGGAAAAGCTGTGAGAAAATCTTCTTTGAATGGGATTAAGCATAAAACAGATAAAACGTGCCAATTGTACGGGTATACTTTAGCTTGCTCTTGTTCAAAAATCCAATTTCCGGCGGCATCTAATAATGTAAATGAATGGGTTTGATACCATCGGGCGATCGCAGGCAGGTGAAACCACAATGAGTCATAATTGGTTGTGGGTTTGGTTGCTAGAGTGTCCCACAGCACAAATCCTGCAACAGCGGCGGCAACAATAATTAGGTATTCGGATGAACCCAGAGGTTGCTTGAGTTTAGGAATCAGCCGCTGCGAGAAGGTAAAATTTCTGTGGTTTTTGGCATAAATCGGGATTAAGCCGATCGCACAAATCAGAATTTCTACTATAATGACCGCAGAAATATTTAGTCGCTCGGCACTTCCTAAAATCAAGCCGATACAAACTTGTGCAATACTCCATCCCGTCAGGAGTACGAGAAGAAAATGGGGAAATGAATAGTTACTGTTTTCCTTCTGATTCTCGAAGGCAAGAGACAAGCTTAAGGGAACCGGCCCGACTACAATAATCAGAAATAAAATTAATTCCCACAAATGCTGCGCAATTAGCATAAGCTGCAAGTTACCAATTTTTATCGGTTTTTCCTCGTTACCAGGCTTTTTCTGGTAACGAGAAATCCATCAGATCTGATATCAACAAATCTTGCACCCTGCTCAACAACAGGTTAGGAGTGCCCGTTCTACAAAATATCAATTTTTTTGGGGGCGGGCGAATAGCCCGCCCCTAAAAAAATTAATCCAGCCAAGCCGCCATTTTTACCTGCTAGCTTGCTTCTGAGTTTTGGGTTTGACTGCTTCGGCATCTTTGGGCTTAGAAGTGTCAGCTTTTAACAGTTCCGGGAATGGCGGCTGGAGGTTGTGAACTTCGATGTCCATTCCCAGCGGCAGAGGTGGAAGCTGCGGCAGATCGTTTTCCAAATCCTTGAGTGAGTTAGCGGTTTGTATTTCCACCATTTTCGGCATTTGCGGTACTTTGGCGGTTTCCAAAGTGCCCATCATTTTTGCCAGAGCGAATTCTAGCTGAGAACCCGGGTCGATCGCCACCCAACCCTGGTCAGTCATTTGCCGAACCTCGAAGTGCAGGTGAGGCCCTGTAGACATTCCTGTACTGCCGACGCGGCCGATCGTCTCTCCCTGTTTGACCCACTCTCCCGGTTTCACAAACAGTTCCGAAAGGTGGCCGTAGAGAGTTTCCTGAGACTTTTTGTTGTGGTTGAGAACCACCGTCAAACCGTAGCCGCCCAACCAATCGGCGATCGCCACTTGACCCGCATAGGCGGCCAGTACCGGCGTTCCCAGCGGGGCCCCCAAGTCAGTTCCAGTGTGAAACCTGCCGTAGCCCATAACCGGATGAGTCCGCCACCCAAACGGCGAAGTAATTGCCGAAGCAATAGATAGCGGAAACAGCAAGCTTTTGTTGCCATTTCCGGGCAGGCCTGCGGGACGAGGCGTGAGATTGTAGTAAGCAAAACCGGTATTGCTGCCGCTGCTGACACTAACCGCACCGACTTGAACAGGCCCGAGTCCCATGCTGGGCGCTGGAGGGCCGCCGCCGTAAGATGCAGATCCGGCATAATATCCAGCGTCTGCCGAGTATCCAGCGTCTGCGGAGTAGCCGATGTTTGCCGAGTATCCAGCGTCTGCTGAGTATCCAGCGTCTGCCGAGTAGCCAGCGCCTGCTGAGTAGCGGGGGGGTGCGTAAGCAGATTCCGGCGGGTTTGAACCCCCCCAAACCTGGCTGCCTATTTGTTGAACGGCTTGACCGATTTTACTGACAGGATTCCCGCTACTATTTCCGGCCACAGTTTCCCGAACATTGTCTGGAATGCTTTCTGGCAGATTTCGAGGAGGAGGGGCTGCAATATAACCGTCGTCTGCGATCGGAGTTTCCGGGCTGTAGTTGGGTTCTCCGGCATCTGCCGTCACCGGCTCGGAAACAGGAGGAGGCGCACACAAACCGCCAACTCCTTCGCAGCCGTTCGATCGTTCTGCAAACTCTATTCTTGTTGGCGCTTCGTACTCTTGGTACTCGCTGGTAGCGCCAACGCTGTAGTCTGTTTGGTCGATTTCAGCGTGGGCTGGGTTAACTGGCGCTTCAAAAGGTGGCTCTTGGGCCGTCGCTTCTGGCAGGGGAATCAGCGCGGGCTCCGGCAGATAATATTGGGTCGGAGGTGGTTCGCTGGCGTACTCAGGCTCTGACGGCGGTTGGGCATCGAAAGGCTCGGACGGCGGAACTTCTGCCTGCGGTTCAGGGTATGGTTCTGGCGACCCTTGGCTGTATTCGGGTTCCGGGGGCGGGACAGGAGCTTCAAATAATGGCTGGAGGTCTGCTGCGCCTGGGACGGCTTGTTCTGCTGGCGGAGTTTCGGCTTGGGCCCACACTATGCCTTTGCTGAGCAGTCCCAGACTGGCAAGGCAACCCAGTCCCACCAGCAGTGAGCGCTCGGACAAAAGGCGCGATCGAGTCCGGGCGCCTGTAGGGTTCTTTTTTTGCTGTTTGGTGTTCAAATGGGCTGTTATTTGCTTGTCTGGAACTGGTTTCACGATTTTTTTCCCAACTCAACAGGGGGTAAAAGGAGATCGAAGTCAGGATCGAATGTATTGCAATCCTTGTCTTTATACAGCCCTAAATGATTTTACCGGGCTTGAGGCAATTTTTTTGGCGCATCGAATAAGTCGAATGCCGCTGGGTAGAGTCGCGATGGATACCCTGGTTTTTTCGAGCCTGATTGCACTGACAACTCGTCTCTGACGGTCACACTGATGATAGCGCTTTGGCGTTCGTATATGTTAATTAGTTACCGAAATTTTGCTCTCGGGTCATGCAAAATTTTGGTGGCGTCCGCCGGAGTTAACCGCTGAGGAATCGCGATTTTGTGGTTAAAGCCGATCGTCTATTTAAACTTAGTCGGCAAAATTGTTGATTGTTTAGAATACAAGGCAAATGATTCGCTTGGGTAAGGATAGGTTTCATGACTGTAGCTGGCGATCTCTTGACAAATGTTTCTGACTCTGAGTGCGCCGGACAACCAGACGGTATCAGTTGGGAGTGGCAGAACTCTGAAGGCTTGCCCTATCTGACTTGCAGCTTGCTTTCCCGCTGGTCTCACGGCTTTTTTACGCGCGATTTCTCGTCGCAGGGGCCGATCGATCTGACGGAAGTTCTGCAACCTGGAGCTAAGGTTTACCGACTCCAACAGGTACACGGCAATGCGGTACTCAAAACCAGTCAGTTGCTCCCTGTTGTGGCTCCGGGCCCGTCCACCGCTGCCCCAAGCTATGCTGAGGCTGATGGCTTGGTTGCTGAGGGAGAATTGGAGGCGCTGTGGGTTTGCTCGGCCGACTGCGTGCCGGTGCTGATTGCTGACGAACGCACGGGACTGGTTGCGGCAGTTCACGCGGGTTGGCGCGGGACTGCTGCTAAGATATTACCAGAGGCGATCGCTCAACTTGTGGCACAAGGCAGTCAACTAGAAAGTCTGAAGATTGCTATGGGGCCGGCGATCGCTGGAGAGGTTTACCAGGTATCTGTGGAAGTAGCAGCGGAACTGGGAGCCACCATTGCTCCTAAGAGTGCCGTTAGTGCGACAGCCGACGGCATTCTAGAGTTTTTGCACCAACTGCCGGAAACGCCTGTCTTAGCCGATCCAGAACCGGGAAAAGTACGCTTGGATGTTCGCCTCTGCAATGCTCTGCAATTGCAGCAGTTGGGAATCGAGCTTTCTCAAGTGGCGATCGCTCCTTTCTGTACTTATTCTGACTCGGCTCGCTTTTTTTCCTACCGCCGCGATCGACTTAAAAAAGTCCAGTGGTCGGGAATTGTGAGCGCCGGCGGGACAAGTTCCTTCTGAGGGCATTTGGCAGAAGGTAAAATTTTAGACGGCAAAGATAAAAATAAAAATCTTTGGATTCATTATTTTGTATTTCCCAATGCCAAATGCCTTCTATCTTCTACCTTCCTAAGGTTTGCTGGTTCCTGTTTTAAAGCACTAAAAACTAGCAGCAAAACTTTTGGGAAAGCGGCAGAGCCCCCGCCCCGCTTTCCTCTCTTGTTAAGATTGCTCTATAACGAGAGTCTTCAGCGGGTTATTACAATGAGTGAGCCAACTCCCTATCAACTGCTTGAAGTCGATGAAGATGCTTCCTTTGATGAAGTGCAAGAGGCCCGCACGCGCCTAGCTGAGCAGTACAGTGGTGACAAGAAACGTTTGGAATCGATCGAAGCAGCCTACGACGCGATCCTCATGGATCGCCTGCGGCAGCGACAGGAAGGTAAAATTAAAGTGCCCGAACGCATCCGCTTTCCCGAGCGGCTGACTCCCCCACCCGCAAGCTTTACTCCCTCTCCTCCCAGTGGCAGCCCAGCTTGGTTGCAGCGGCTAATCGATACTCCTAGTCGATCGGACATTTTGTGGCCGGCTGGGGTGTATGTGGGGTTAGGCGGACTGAGTATTTATCCGGCGGCTAATGATGCTTTACTACAGTTGACTCTGGCTCTTGGGGTCGGCTCTTGTCTTTATTTTGTTAATCGCAAGGAACAAAAATTTGGTCGGGCCGTGCTGCTGACTGTGGCTGGCTTGGTTATAGGCTTGCTGCTGGGAGGCGTTGTGGGATCTTTTGTCAGTCCGGCATTTATAACAACAGAGAAATTTATCGCTTTGTTTACGTTTTTAATTCTGTGGCTGGTCAGCGGTTTTCTGCGATAGTCAAGAGTCATTAGTCAGCAGTTATTAGTCAGCAGTCATTAGTCATTAGTCAGCAGTCAGCAGCCAACAACTAATAACTGTGAAATGCCAGACCTCGGACAAATAATATCAGCTAACAATTAATAACTCATAACTAATGACTAATGACTAATGACTAATTTTGGCGACTTAAAATAATCTCAAATGCTTCACTCAAATTGTTAGCAATTAAATCCGGTTGGTGCATTTCTAGTTGGGTGCGATCGCGAATTCCGCACAAAACACCAATTACTTTAACACCGTGCGTTTTTGCTGCTATAATGTCTGCCTCCGTATCGCCAACCATCCAAATGTCAGAAGCCGGCGGCAGTTCGGCGAGAGCTCTTGCCATCAGCAGGGGCTTATCTTTGACATCCCCGGTTTTGACGTAATCGTTGGGGAGGCAATAGCGGCGGTTTTCTGGGAAAAATTGCCCTAAATTACAGCGGTTGAAGGCTTCATCTAGTTCCCTGACGCGCCGCATGGTCATCACCGCTAAGTCTACTCCAGCGCGCTGCACCTTTTCGAGGGTTTCCAGAGCGCTGGGAACTGGTCGATCGTAAATCATGTAGGGTAGGGTGTGGACGGTTTGACGGCGTTTCTGGGCAAATTCGCGGGCCTGGGCTGCGTCTAATCCTGAGAGGATGCCAATTTCGGTTTCCGGAACCCGCGCGCGCTTCATGTCCCAAAACTCGGCTTTGAGGAGTTCGCGCACTGGTTGGCCCGAACGCTTGGTCTCGGCGAGACACTGCTGGTAAACTCGGTAGTAGCGATCGGACACGTCCATGATCGGGCCATCAAAGTCGGTAATAAGTCTCAGCATTTAGCAGAATATTTTTAAGTTTTTATACAAATTGTTCGATATTATAATATCACTTAAAGGTAACAGTTTCTTTACAAAAATTGACACAAATACTCAGGGGAGGTGAGGTCTATAGGAATGGTGTTAATTAAAGGAAACATTTGAATTAAACTGTGCCGCTCCTCAACTTTAGCGGTTGTAACCCATATCGGGCAATTTAAAATTAAGATGTGCTGCACAAATAGTGCAAACCGCTACGTATTGTTCATAAATCTCAACCTCAAGTGAGACTGATTTTGACTGCGCTTTCTCAAAAATAAAGTTGGTAAAATTAATATTTTGCCCATTTTAAAAATAAGCAAAAAACTGTTGGGAGAATCCAAAGTGCACTGTTTCCATAAATTAGCCAGCGGTAACAGGTAGTGGCATCCGCCAGTATAATAATTCCTATGAGAAATAGCAGCCAAAAAACAACTAACTTTACCTGCTAACCTTGGATAGTGATGCTCTACAATAACGAAATACTTCCAACATTAACTCTAGAGAGCAGCCTGAGAAATATTAATATTCTTCTTTATAAGCTGTTATCCTTACGCAGGATGGAATACCTCGCAGTGGATCGGGAACTTAAGATTAAAGAAATATCTTTGAAAGTGCAAGATTTTGGCTACATTCATGAGGAAGTAGCCGAAGGAAAAGACGTGCGCGATTGTTTTCCTGAACTGATTGGAATTGAAGGAATCCTTGAAGGCATTATTGAAGAACGAGAGCAAGACTTTCAGTTAAAATCAATTACCCGAGTTCTCAAAGATGGATCTTATTTGTATTTAAATTTGTACATTTTTGGCTATAAGGAACAAGCCAATGCTGATAGATTGATTATTTTATGCGAAGATGTGACAGATAGCATTGTAGCTCAGCAAAGCATGGTTCAGGCTGCCAACGAAAACAGTATTAAAGTCGATTACTTAGCTGCGACGGGCGATTATATTGACAAAATTATTAATTCCCTAGGCGATGTTTTGTTAGTAACAGCACCATCGGGAAAAATCAAAAAAGTGAATCAAGCTGCACAGCAATTATTTGGATATACAGAAGCGGAATTTATCGGCAAATCCATATCCATGATTACGACGGACGAAGAATTGTTGCGCAAAATCAGCCAGCTACCTCCTGCACTTAAAAGCGAATATTGGCCTCAAGTAAAAGTAGCTTGCAAAACGAAAATAGGTTTAAAGCTGATTGTCGCGTTTTCATGCTCTACTTTCAATACAAGCATAGGAAGCAAGTATCCAGATAGCGAGGTTCTACAAGATTTTGTTTATATCGGCAAAGACATTACCAAGCAAGAGCGCATAAAAAATTGTCAAGAAGCACAGTATGCTGTTACTCATATCCTGTCAGAATCAAGTTCTCTAGATAGCGCAACTCCGAGAATTTTGCAAGGTATTTGCCAAAGTTTTGGGTGGGATCTTGGCGAACTGTGGACGCCCGCAGAGGGGGAGAAAGAAACTAGATTGGGTGCGACAATAAAATCCGAAAAACAGTCGCTTTGGTGTCTGCCACTTTGCAGTCCGATCGAGGAAACTCCTTGTTGGCGGCGGGTGGCAGTTTGGCAGGCAGCGGAAGAAGTTAGCAAGTTTGCCGAAAACGACCCGCAGATTACTTTGGCTGCGGGTGAGGGTTTGCCGGGAGCGGTTTCCAGGAGCGGTTCTCCGCAGTGGATTACTGATATTGCGGGCGATCGCTATTTCGTGCGATCGCGCTTGGCCGAGGAAGCGGGACTGCGATCGGGATTCGGTTTTCCCATTCACGCTAGGGGCCAAGTTGTAGGAGTAATGACTTTTTTTTGTCGGGAAGAACTGCCACCGGATCAAGAGTTACTTCAGATAATAGGTGGTTTAGGTTCTCAATTAGGCGAGTTTGTTAAGCGCAAATTTGCGGAGCAAGAATTGCAAAAAGCTGAAGCTTCAATCCGATTTTTGTACGAACAAGAAAAACGGCAAAGTGAAGAATTAGCTCGGCAAAATTTAGCTTTAGAACAAGCCAAATTAAAATTAGAAGCAGCTAACATGGAATTGCAGCGCCTCGCTTCGATGGACGGATTGACTCAAATTCCCAACCGTCGCTGTTTTGACCAAAAATTGGAGTTAGAATGGCAGTGCATGGAGCGAGAAAAAGAGTCGCTGTCTTTGATTTTGTGCGATATCGATTTTTTCAAACTTTACAACGATCGTTACGGACATCAAGGAGGCGACGAATGTTTAAAACAAGTGGCGCAGATTTTAGCTAGCAACGCTCAGCGGCCGGGAGATTTAGCCGCCCGCTACGGCGGCGAAGAATTTGCGGTAATTTTGTCGCGAACTGATATGAAAGGAGCAATGCGGGTAGCTGAATCAATTCGCAGCGATTTGAAAGCTGCGGCAATTTTTCACGCTGCTTCCAAGGTAAGTAAGTTTATAACTCTCAGTATCGGGATCGCTAGTGCTGTGCCTTCTGCTGGTTTATCGATTGAGGGGTTAATTGGACAGGCCGATCGAGCGCTTTATCGAGCTAAACTAGAAGGGCGCGATCGTATAGTTTGCCTAGACTTGAAAAGAGAATTTCAGGGCGGGAAAGGAGTATTTTCTGATGATTGTGAGAGAAGCTAAAATCGCTGACGCACCTGCAATCGCACGGGTTAATCTAGATACTTGGCGGACAGCTTACCGGGAAATTGTACCAGCAGATTACCTCGCACAGTTATCCTATGACAAAGGAGAAAGCCGTTGGCAAGAAATCCTCGTCAAGGCAGAAAAAAGTGAAGATTTTGTGTGTGTAGCTGAGAATGACGAGGGAAAAATTGTGGGTTTTGCTGCGGGTGGTTACGAGCGAACGGGCAAATATGTTTATCAAGGAGAATTATTTGCCATCTATATTTTGGAGGAATATCAGCGTCAAGGAATCGGACAGCAACTTGTGAGAACAGTTGCAACAAAATTGGCAGAATTCACTTTGAATTCGATGCTGGTTTGGGTACTGGCAGACAATTCAGCTTGCAGGTTTTATGAATTTTTAGGAGGTGAAAAAGTGGAGGAACAACAGACAAGCAGAGCAGGAATTGCACTAAAAGAAATTGCCTACGGTTGGAGGGATATCGCAGTGCTGATTAACACGCCCGCCTGACGTAAAAAGTGGAAATTTTATCAATCATTTATCAAACTCCCCCTCTTCATTTGTTCCCGTTCAATTGCCTCAAACAAAGCTCGAAAATTCCCTGCGCCAAAACCTCCCGCTTGCACCTGTTTGCCGTTAACTAAAGTAACTCGGCGCTCAATCACCTCGAAAAAGAAAGTCGGTTCTGCAAAAATTGGCTGGGTAAAGATTTGCAGCAGCATCGCTGCGGGAGTATCTTCTTGCCAATCTGCCAAAACTTCAGAAGCTGCAATTGATTGCCAATCTGCGGGCAAATAGTTTTGCCGCTGCTGCAATTCGGAGTAGTATGTTGGAGGAACAGGCAGAAAAGGCAAACCGCGCGATCGCAAATCGGCAACAACCCCCACAATATTATCAGTTTGCAAAGCCATGTGCTGAATTCCCGGCCCCCGATTTGCACTCAAAAACTCTTGAATTTGAGAATTAGTTGATGCCGGTTCATTAATCGGGAATTGCACCCCACCTTCAGCGTGCACCATAACTTGGCTCCGCAAAGCCGATTTCTGAGTCTGAATGTCAAAATTTTGCTGCGGTTGAAAACCTAATATTTTTTGATACCAACTAACAGCACTTGACAAATCGCCAGATTCAACATTTAACACTACGTGGTCAATCAAGGTAAACAGCGGCAGCTTACCCAAACCCGATAGCAGTGAATGGCCACCAATTCGCTCAACGAGCGTGTGGCTTAAATCCCCCCAGCCAGCAATTTTTGCCCGCTTAAAATAGCCTCCTTCGTTTAGGTCTTCTTGAATCGGTTCGAGGATTTTAGCGCCTTCGGCAGCCGCTCTAGCTACCGCTAATTCGATATTTTTTACCCGAAAACCCACATCGCCAATCCCGGGAGGATGAAACTTCAACCAACTAGCAGCCGGACTAGCGGAAGTTAGGGGCGAAGATAAAACAAAACATACATTGCCGCTGGTGACAACTTCAGTTTGAGTGTGGCTGTTGGCATAACCTGCTGTTGATTGAAAGCCTAAGCGGCTGACAAACCAGTCGCGGGATATTTTAGCATTTTCAACGTAAAAGTGAATGCGATCGAACTCCATAATCAATAATTGAAAATGGAAAGCGAAAAATCGAGAATCGGCTGATTTTCAGTGGGAAACTGCAAGGGAGGAACTGAGAAAAGGATATTTTTCATGTATTTTTAGTGCGCGCGCTTAATAATAACGTAAAAATTGAATATCCTAAATCCCCCTGAAGGCAGAAATAGGTCGGCAATTAAAAGAAACCCGGTGTCTGCGATAACTTGGATTCGGTCGCGAGGTCTGCCTCAAGCGGTCAGGTGTACCCATAAGCACCCTAGATATAGAGGTTACGGGCAAGTTCTCAAACTTAAAGATGTCATAATTTTTTTGCCTTTGAGCTTTGGCTGCCGAATCCCGAATGCCTTCAAATCACTCCTCAATCGCTAAAAGAACAAATGACTTTCCGGCTGAATATTAATCTCCATCGGCACAGCTTGCGGGTGAGCCGAAAGAGCAAACATAATCGCATTTGCAGCAGTTTCGGTACTCAGCATTTTTGACCTGTCTACCTTCAAACTCACATTATCCCAAAACGGAGAATCCACCCCGCCAAAATAGAATAGCGTAAACTTAATGCCGTAGCGTCGCAGCTCATCTGCCATGCACTTGCTGAAACCAACTACCCCAAACTTTGAAGCGCAATAAGCCGTTCCCATCGCCATTGAATGCTTGCCCAAAATCCCGATGACATTGCAAATGTGGCCGGATTTGCGCTCTTTCATCACATTCGCCGCTGCTTGAGACGTGTAAAAACTGCCTTTTAAGTTCAAGTCAAGCATTGCATCTAAATCAGCGGGTTCTAACTTGTTCCACTGCTTGAGAATTCCGGCACCGGCGGCGTTTACGAGGGCATCAATTTGTCCGAAATGCCCCGCAGCTTTTTGCATCAGCGTCTCGACTTGCGGCAAATCGGTGATATCTGTGGGTACGCACAGTACCTCTGTTGCTGAAATTTCGCTAGCTAAAGCGTCTAATTTGCTGCTGTCTCTGGCGGCTAGCACTAGCCTCGCACCCGCATCAGCGAGTTTGCGGGCCACTGCTGAACCGATGCCGCCAGTCGCCCCCACCACAACCACAACTTTGTCCTGCATATCCCTTTACATTTCTTTACTTCCAGCTTGTATGATAGCTCAAGTTGCTAGTAATGGGGATGCTTATATATTTTAAGTTTTAATTAATTGAGGGAAACTTGCCAGCCTTTTTCGGCTTTTTTTAGCTGGAGAGAAGCGCAGGATTGCAAAAATTTAGTAAACTTTCTACCGAGATTAAAATCTTTAATTATTTGGGTAATTTGTTTGCCGTATTGTCTGTGAAATTCGCTGCCTACATTAGAGAGAAATACATAATTTTCAGGAGAGTTGTCGGTTAAGTCGCCAACGATTTTGACAAGAGCTCTTTCCAAGTCTTCCAGAGAATTAATATCTGTCAAACTTGCAGGTGCTGCCTGGTAATTATTCTGAATTTCTTGGCTAAGTATTGGCGGTGGGGGCGATAATCTTACTTCAAAAAGAGTCACATAAGTTTGAGAAGTTTCTGAGGGTTTGTGGAGGACAAAATCGGTGGGATATTTAAGAAAGATATCCCGGGTTTTAGTACCGAGCAAATGATGGGCAACAACTTGATTTAGGACTAAGCCGTAATTTTCCCTAAATAAAGCTGAAACAGTAGAAAGTTTTATCCACTGAGTTGCGGTGCGTTTTTGCTCTTTTTTGATTAATTCTTTTAGCTGGATAACTAATTGTTCTAGGGGTGTAATTTCCGGTGTAGTTACGAGGGAATGGGTTTCCACTTGTCCGGTTTTGCTGTTTAAAACTATAATTTTATCTATTTGTTTGCGGACTTGAAATACTATTAATCCGTGGGCTTGCAGTGTATTGCTGAGGTGAGTGAGAGCGCGATCGGACGAACAGACAAAAATCTCTTTGGCTGTGGGATAATGTACAAAAATCGATGCGCCGACTGTAGCCATTTTTAAGTCGGCGCTGTCTTTGCCGGGGGGGACGTGAATTAGTTGATACCCGCGCTGGTGAAATTCGGCATCTTTCTTGCCCATGCTGCGCCAGTTGGCAAAGGCAACTTTGATTTGGATGGGATAGTGGCAAATTCCCTCTAGAAATTTTTCGGTTTCGATGGTGAGTTGCAAGTTTTCGACATCTAACAGCAAGATAGCAATGCCCACAGGAGGGGAGGCTGGTTGATTGGCTGTTGGAGTTGGATGTTCTAACAAAACTGAGTTTTGTGATTTAGCTGGTGCTGTTTGAGATTGGGCTAGCTGCTGAATTTTGGCAGATAATTTGCTGAATTGAGGTGAATTAACGAATTCTGGAACCAGCAGAATTTGTAGGTATTTTTTCGCAGTCAGCAGCAGGGAATCTGTATCGCTGGCTACTCTGAAACTTTTTGTCAATTTTCCAATCAAAACCGACTGAAAATCAGGTTTAGCCCAAGGGGTTTTCCTGTATTTTTCAGCTATCCATTCGGGATGCTGTTCCTGAATGGTAATTAGTGTTTGAGCGATATAGCGACTGATGGCGCTGAATGCGGGAGATTCTTGAGTCGCAAGCTCGGGAGTTCGATCGGGCATGGCCCTCTACAATGCGGGATGCTGTTTCAATTTATCACAATTCTACTTTCTCGCTGGGAGTCGGACGATCGCCCGCCAAATTAAACCGGCGGCAATTAATGCTAATCCTGTCAGCCAAATTTCCCTCTGGACCCAGAAAGCCAGAAACAGACAATTCCCCAAACCCACCCAAGCCAACCACTGCGGATAAAGCCTTTCGGCGGGGGAAAGTTGCAGCGCGGCGAGGTTGGTGATAGCGTAATATATCAAAACGCTAAAAGCACTGAACGACCAAGTGGTTTTGACATCGCCGACGAGGATTAAAAGTGCGATCGTAACTTCGACAACCACCACAGCCACGTAGGGAGTTGTCCCCGAAGGATTCAGCCGCGCCAAGACTCTCGGCATATCCAAGCGCCGCCCCATCGCCAGCCAGATGCGCGACAGCCCTAAAATTAAGTTCAGCAAGACTCCCAACATAGCGGTAATTGCGCCGACGGCTAGCAGTTGAGAAACTCCTGGAATTCGGAAACTGCGGGCGATGACTTCCAAAGGTGCAGCCGTACCGCCTATTTGTAAAGACAATTTATCGGCTCCCCCCGCGCCCGCGACAACTACTGCTACCCCCACGTAAAGCAGCATTGTCAGCACCAAAGTGAAAATTATGGCTTTGGGAATGGTTTCCTTCGGTTCCCGCACTTCCTCGCTCATTGTGGTGATGCGGGCGTAACCGCTATAAGCGACAAACATCAGGGCGGTAGCCTGGAAGATGGAGCCGATCGAGCTATCATTCTGTACGGTGACCATCTCCCACCTTACCTCTGGCAAACCGACAGCAACAAACACCGCTAAGGATAAAAGTGTAACTGAGATTATGGCAGTATTGGCGATATTCGATCGCCTAATTCCCGTCAATACAATTAAAGTGATGGTGGCGACGGCGACTAAAGCTGTTACGATCAGGTAAGTGCGATCGGCTACACCAATTGCATTTAAAAAATACCCCGCAAAACCCAAAGCAGCAGTAGCCGCAGAAGCCGTTTTCGCCAACAAAAACATCCAGCCGGCAGTGAAACCCAGCCAAGGATTGAGATATTTGTAGCCATATTCATAAGTACCGCCGCTAACAGGATGATTTGCCGCTAATTGAGCGCTGTTAAGGCCATTGCAAACAGCAACTAAAGCAGCAATACCCACAGCCAAAATCACTCCCGGCCCAGCAACTTCCGCAGCAATGCCGATACTCACAAATACTCCGGTACCGAGGATTGATCCCAGGCCCATGAGAGTTGCGCCGAAAACACCTAACTCTCGCTTAAGAAGTGGTGAAGACATAAATATAGCGGTTTTCTGTTCAGTGCCATACTGATATTAGCAGGACTAAAGCTTTTGTCACGTTGAAACAGGTTTGTAGTTGCGCTTCAGCGCCGGCCGGCGCTGAAG
>NZ_JAUBQD010000008.1:0-14107 GCF_036701085.1 Microcoleus sp. Pol7_A1 | reverse complement strand
CCCGCCCCCCCCCCCCCCCCCCCGCCACTACAAACCTAAAAAAGAACTTTGGTATTAACCGAAACGGCCTTGAATGTAATCTCTCGTACTCGAATTGCCCGCAGAAGTAAAAATCTTACTTGTCGGTCCAAATTCAACCAGGCGGCCGATGCGACTTTCATCAGTATTAAAAAATGCCGTGTAATCAGAAACGCGAGCAGCCTGCTGCATATTGTGCGTTACAATCACAACAGTTAACTGCTGCCGCAGAGTCTGAAATAACTCCTCAATCTTCATCGTAGAAATCGGATCTAAAGCAGAACAAGGTTCATCCATCAGCAAAATTTTTGGCTGCACAGCCAAAGCGCGAGCAATACAAAGTCGCTGCTGCTGTCCCCCCGAAATCCCCTGAGCCGATTTCTTCAAATCGTCTTTGACTTCATTCCAAAGCGCCGCACTTTTAAGTGCAGATTCCACAATTTCATCTAATTCTGCTTTGCTTTTGCGACCAAAAAGCCTCACCCCGTAAGCAATATTATCGTAGATGCTCAGCGGAAAAGGATTTGGTCTTTGAAACACCATCCCAATTTGGCGGCGCAAACTATTAATGTTTACTTTCGAGCTGTAAATATCCTGTCCAAAAAACTCTACTCTTCCTTTAATTTTAACCTTTCCCTCCAATTCACCAATCCGGTTGAGAGCTTTGAGAAAGGTAGATTTGCCGCAACCTGAAGGGCCAATAATCGCCGTAATTTGCGGGTGAGGGATATTCATCGATAAATTTTCTAAGACTTTGTGAGTTCCGTAATAAAAACTCAAGTCCTGAACCCGCAGTGCTGGCATTGCATTGGCGTCAATTTCCGGGGGGGCATTTTCTAGGAATTTATCTGTATAGTTTTCGGCTTTCAAGTTAGCTTTAGGTTTCATTATTTGCGTGGTTATATTGTTAATATTTGACTGAGAGATGGACTTGAGTTATTGATTTATCGATTTTGCAAGCGTTTCCGAGTTACTGTACGGGATGCGACGCTAGCAATCAAAACCATGCCCAAAAGCACAGAGGCAGCAGTCCACGCCAATTCGTTCTGCTCTTTGTAAGGAGAGCTGGCGTAGCTATATATTAAGACTGACATAGAAGGAGTCGGAGTCAGCAGTGTCTCGGGAATTTCTTTGAGTTTTGAGATAGTTTCTGCACTTATGGGGGACTGCATTATCTCGCCAAATTTATCAACTAAAGGAGGCCAAAATTGACTCGACAACGCTGTTACAATCAACGGTGCGGTTTCGCCGGCGGCCCGGGAAGCAGCGAGTAAAATACCTGTGGTAATAGTTGGAAGTGCTGAGGGTACGATCGTGCGAAACATCGTTTGAAAGCGTCCGCCTCCCAAAGCAGCAGAAGCGAGGCGGTAAGAAGTAGGCACTAATTTTAATGCTTGTTCTGTTGTCAGAGCAACAACTGGAAGCATGATGATGCCGAGGGCAAAACCGCCTGCTAATGCTGAAAATGCTTTGGTGGTAACGACAATTAGGGCGTAGGAAAAAACGCCAACTACGATCGAGGGAACGCTGCTGAGAATGACGGTGATAAAGCGGATGCTATTGGCCAGCGCTTTGTTGTCTCTACCAAACTCAGACAAAAATATTCCCGTCATTACGCCGATGGGTACGCTAATTAATGTTGCAATGCCTACCATTAAAGCTGTGCCGAGAATCGCATTTGCAAAGCCGTTTGGCTGGTCTTCAACTCCCACGGGTGCTGGTAGAGACACTAACACTTCCCAGCTCAAATGTGTCAGTCCTTCCCCCAGGATTTTGTATAAGATAGCAAACAAAGGGAGCAGGGCCAGAGCTGTCAAAGCGAAAGCGATAACTGTCATCCCCCGGCTGAAAATTTTTCGGCTTAGGGACAGGGGGTTGTTGATTTCTGCATCCAGAATACTGTTTGATTTTTGTGCTTGAGTCATGCAATTTTAGATTTTAGATTTTAGATTTTAGATTGATTCTGCGGATTTATCCGCAAGTTTGTTCTCAGGATGTTACACTTTTCTCTTTCTCCGTCCTGAGCCTGGGAAAGAATACATAAAATGGCTTGTTACCAATTACTTTCGATCGTGTTAATTTTTAGCTTTCTTGACGCCGATTAGCTGAACTAACAATACTGCGATCGCATTTACCAACAAAGTGATCGCAAATAAAATTAGGGCTAAATACATCAAAGCGCCGATGTGCAGCGGTTCGAGAGCTTCCCGAAATTGACTCGCCAAAACAGCAGGAATTGAGTAGCTGGGAGCTAGCAGGGATTTGTTAATTTGAATCGAGTTGCCAATCACCATTGTGACGGCCATTGTTTCGCCTAAAGCACGTCCCAAGGCTAAGATTGTAGCCCCGATAATCCCAGAACTAGCTGCTGGCAATAACAGCTTGAATATCGTTTCCCAGCGGGTGGCGCCGAGGGACATCGAAGCACTGCGCAAATCTACTGGAACTGACATCAATACATCGCGGCTGATGGCGGCTACTGTTGGCAAAATCATAATTGATAACAGTATTCCAGCGGGCAGCATTCCGGGGCCTAAAGGTTCGCTGCTGAACAGGGGAAACCAACTGAAATTATCGAACAATGATTGCTGTAAAGGTAGTAGAAAGGGAATGAGAACAAAAATTCCCCACAGGCCAACTATCACGCTGGGAATAGCCGAGATTAATTCAACCATGAATCCCAAGGGCGATCGCACCCAAACGGGTAAGAAGTTCTCGCTAGTAACTATAGCTACTGACAGCCCTAAAGGAAGTGCGATGATTATGCCGATCGCAGAACTAATTACAGTACCGTAAATAAACGGCAAAGCCCCAAACTGCAACTCGCCGATATCCCACTTGGGATTCCACAA
This sequence comes from Microcoleus sp. Pol7_A1, assembly GCF_036701085.1. Lineage (NCBI taxonomy): Bacteria > Bacillati > Cyanobacteriota > Cyanophyceae > Oscillatoriales > Microcoleaceae > Microcoleus > Microcoleus sp. Pol7_A1. Next base: position 11,237 of record NZ_JAUBQD010000008.1, on the reverse strand, counting down.
GAATGAGAGTCCAAAATTGCTAATAGCTGGCCAAGCATCTTTAAAAATTACCGCACTCATCCAAAACAGCGTACCCGCTGTCGCTAAGGCAAAACCCCATACAAATAGTGTAAATCCTGACTCCATCCATAAACCTTCACCAGTAGTATCTGTCAAATCTACTTCTGTGTTTATTTCTGCCGGTTGCCGAGTTTGTTTTTTCGATTCTTTTGAAAGATTGGTCATACCGGAATTATTGCGTAAAAAGTGAAATATTTGCTTGCAATACGAGTAATTTAATGGGCTGGGTGCGCTCTGCGCACTTGGTTTGTAGGGTGCGCCAAGCGCACCTTACACAGTAAATCTAGCGCACATTAACCCGATCATTTATGAGTTTTGAGTCCTACATTTAACTCATCAACTCATAACCCTGTGCGATCGCCCAAATTAACCTCTGGCAACCACAGTCTGATTAACTGTTTGAACCACCTTTTGAGCTGTAGCTGAAGGAATTGTAGTATACTCTAGCTGTTTGTTGATACCTTGACCTGTAGTCATCACCCAATTAACCATCTTTTTAATAGCATCTGCTTTCGCAGCAGGATACTGTTTGTAGATTAACAGCCAAGTCAAACCAACAATCGGATAACCGTCGTTAGGATTTCCTTCTACTAAGCGGAAATCTGCGGGGAATGTTTCCCCTGCTAAAGCTTTCTCTGCTTCAGCCAAGCTAGGATCTACAAACCTACCAACTTTATTCTGAATAAACGCTGTTTGGAGATTGTTTTGCCGAGCATAAGTATCTTGAACGTAGCCGATCGCACCCGCTGTATTTTTCACCAAAGCAGCTACGCCGGGGTTTCCTTGGCCGCTGACAGGGCTTCCGGGCCAACTCGGCTGAGCGGCAGCTTTGATGCTGCTACCAGTTGCCTGCAAGTGATTAGCAAAAATAAAGGTAGTACCGCTGCTGTCTGCCCGTACAGCTACTCGAATCGCAGTATTTGGCAAGCCTTTAGCTTGTCCAGAAATTCCGGCTATTTTAGCATCGTTCCAGCGAGTAATCTTCCCTTCAAAGATGCCTTTCATCGCATCGTTATTTAGCCTCAGATTGTTCACTCCGGGCAAGTTGTAAACAACTGCAACAGCGCCGCCAGCAGTCGGAATCGCCATGACGCCGCGCTTTACTTCGGCTATTTGCGCCGCCGTCATCAGCGCGTCGCTGCCTGCGAAATCAACAGTGCCTGAAATTAATGCTTTGATACCAGCACCGCTGCCGGTTCCTTCGTAGTTTACAGTAATTTGATTTGCACTTCTCATCTGAGAGAAGTAGCGATCGTAAAGGGGTTTGGGGAAAGTGGCTCCCGAACCGTTTAGTGTTACCGCAGCTACAGCAGAACTAATCAAAGTCAGCGAGAATGCCGCTGCTGCTAGTGTCACTATAAAACCACGTCGCCAACGTCCTGTGAAAAAATTCATATTCCTCCTCTCCCTTAATAGCAGACTTTGCAAATCTCCTCCATAGGATAGACTGAAACCCCCAAGGAAAGAGCTTTAATAGAATAAGCTTGTTTTAAATTTTGGTTAATAGTAGATTAAATAATAATAGAATAAGCTTTGTTTAAATTTTGGTTAAGAGTATTGCCAATAAAAATTAGCTAAAGTCTATTTTTGATGAATCAGAGAAATACCAAGTCATAGAGTAACGATAACAATAGAAATTTATTTAGCGATCGCCCGATCGCCCCCACCGCGCACTCCATCCCCCGATCGCCGCATAATAGTAGGGACACTTAACATTTCTTTAACAACAATGGCAAGAGACTTGCGGGGATTCCTAAAACTGCTCGAAGAACGGGGACAACTGCGCCGGATTAGCGCCTTAGTCGATTCCGACCTCGAAATTGCCGAAATTTCCAACCAAATGCTGCAAAAAGGCGGCCCTGGATTGCTGTTTGAAAACGTCAAAGGGGCAGATTTCCCCGTAGCGATTAACCTCTTGGGCACGGAACAGCGCGTTTGCTGGGCGATGAACATGGAAAAGCCGATCGAACTAGAAGAGCTCGGCAAAAAACTGGGAATGCTGCAACAGCCAAAACCGCCGAAAAAGATTTCCCAAGCGATAGAATTCGGCAAAGTGTTGTTCGACGTAGTGAAAGCCAAACCCGGCCGCGACTTTTTCCCAGCTTGTCAGCAAGTGGTATTTGAGGGAGAAGGGGTGGATTTGAACAAAATCCCGATGATTCGCCCTTATTCGGGAGATGCGGGCAAAATTATTACCCTGGGTTTGGTAATTACCAAAGATTGCGAAACGGGCACTCCGAATGTGGGGGTTTATCGGTTGCAGTTGCAGTCAAAAAACACGATGACTGTACACTGGTTATCGGTGCGGGGCGGGGCGCGACACTTGCGGAAAGCGGCGCAGGCTGGTAAAAAGTTGGAAGTTGCGATCGCCCTTGGAGTCGATCCCCTGATTATTCTCGCTGCTGCAACCCCAATTCCTGTAGATTTATCGGAATGGTTATTTGCCGGACTTTACGGCGGTTCCGGCGTCCAATTGGCGAAGTGCAAAACCGTAGATTTGGAAGTACCGGCGGACTCGGAAATCGTGTTAGAAGGAACGATTACGCCGGGGGAAGTTCTGCCCGACGGGCCCTTTGGGGATCACATGGGTTATTACGGCGGCGTGGAAGATTCGCCGTTGGTGCGGTTCCACTGCATGACGCACCGCAAAGACCCGATTTATCTGACGACATTTAGCGGGCGGCCGCCGAAAGAAGAAGCAATGATGGCGATCGCGCTTAACCGTATTTATACCCCTATTTTGCGGCAGCAAGTATCGGAAATTGTCGATTTCTTCTTACCGATGGAAGCGCTGAGTTATAAAGCGGCAATTATCTCCATTGATAAAGCATATCCCGGTCAAGCGCGCCGGGCTGCTTTAGCATTTTGGAGTGCATTACCGCAGTTTACTTACACTAAGTTTGTGATTGTTGTCGATAAAAGTATCAACATTCGCGACCCGCGTCAAGTAGTTTGGGCAATTAGTTCTAAAGTCGATCCTGTTCGGGATGTATTTATTCTGCCGAATACGCCTTTTGATACGTTAGATTTTGCCAGTGAAAAGATTGGTTTGGGAGGCAGAATGGGGATTGATGCTACTACGAAGATGCCGCCGGAAACCGATCACGAATGGGGTGAAGTTTTGGAGTCCGATCCTGATGTGGCGGCGATGGTAGAAAGGCGTTGGGCTGAGTATGGTTTGGCCGATTTGAATTTGGGAGAAGTCGATCCTAATTTGTTTGGATATGAGATGAAGTAGGGGAATTAACCGTAAAATTTGACATATCGCACATCCTCGATCGACCTGTAGCGGCGGGTTTTTCCAACCCTTTATGACACAGATAGACAATCTCAAAAACCCGCCCCCACCCAACGAAAAATCGCAATTTACCTCTTTTTAATGCGATCGAGACTTATGCGCTTCGTCAGAGAAACCGGGTTTTTTGCCTTGGGTGCGGGCTGTAACGAAGTATTCTGGAAAAAACCCGGTTTCTGGGTCCCATGCGTAAGTTTTGTAGAAAGTTGGCAATAATCGCTCTAGCAGCAACAGCTACTCCGTCTCCCGAAGTTGCTGAAGCAGTGCTTGCGTTGCTGGATGCTGGAAAAACTGCGAGTCTTGACCCGTTGATATCGCCTGCTGGAGACAATCAATGAAATTGCTCCAAACTTTTTGGGTGTTGGGATGATTCTCTCCCAATCGGTTAAACAAGATTTTTAATGCTCTCAGGTAAAGCGGTTCCGCTTCCGGGTAGCGACCTCTTGCAGAGTACAGCCATGCCAGATTGTTCAAACTTATTGCCGTATCGGGATGGTGGGCTCCGAGCTGCTGCTCCTTGATAGCAAGCGATCGCACATACAGGGGTTCTGCCTCCTGGTAGCGTCCCATTGCATTGTATAGATTTGCCAGATTGTCCAAACTCGTTGCCGTATTGGGATGGTCGGCTCCGAGCTGTTGCTCATGGATAGAGAGCGATCGCAGATACAAGGGTTCTGCTTCCGGGTAGCGACCCATTACATGGTACAGCAATGCCAGATTGTTCAAACTCGTTGCCGTATCGGGATGGTCGGCTCCGAGCTGCTGCTCGCGGATCGAGAGCGATCGCACATACAGGGGTTCTGCCTTCGGGTAGCGTCCCATTGCACGGTACAGCTCTGCCAGATTGTTCAAACTCGTTGCCGTATCGGGATGGTCGGCTCCGAGCTGCTGCTCAAATATAGAGAGCGATCGCACATACAGGGGTTCTGCTTCCGGGTAGCGACCCATTACATGGTACAGCAATGCCAGATTGTTCAAACTCATAGCCGTAGAGGGATGGTCGGCTCCGAGCTGCTGCTCGCGGATCGAGAGCGATCGCACATACAAGGGTTCTGCCTCCGGGTAGCGACCCATTGTACGGTATAGCTCTGCCAGATTGTTCAAACCCAATGCCGTATGGGGATGATCGGCTCCAAGCTGCTGCTCCGAGATCGAGAGCGATCGCACTAACAATCGTTCTGCCGACTGGTAGCGTCCCATTTCACCGTACAGTAATGCCAGATTGTTCAAACTCGTTGCCGTATGGGGATGATCGGCTCCGAGCTGTTGCTCACGGATAGAAAGTGATCGCACATACAAGGGTTCTGCTTCCGGGTAGCGTCCCATTGCACGGTATAGCTCTGCCAGATTGTTCAAACTCGTTGCCGTATCGGGATGGTCGGCTCCGCAGCGTTTCTCTGTCATCTGCAGGCAAGCTTGATACCATTTCTCCGCCTCTGCCCACAAACTCTGCCCCTGGGCAACCCACGCTAAGACCGTGAAAGACCCCATAGCATCAGTGCTATCTTCCAGCAAATGCGACCATTGCTCCGCCACCACCTCCAAATGGGGCAGCGCCTCCTTCACCCGTTGCTGCACCTCCAGCGTCACAGTCTGCGGAATCGTCTTTGCCACCACTGTCAACGCCATAGCAAAACTTCTCCGCAAATCCTCAGCATCGGCGCGTTCCTGCAATTTGGCTGCAAAAAACTCCCGAATCAAAGCATGAAGTTGATACTGCTTTTGCTCCACGCGCCCCAACAAACTCAACTCCACTAAACGCCGCCGACTCTGGCTCAAAACCCGATCGTCCAGTAGCAAACACCACTGCTGGGGTGCTTGCACCTTTCCCCACACCACCAACAATTTCTTCAGCCAGTTTTGCTTTGGGGCTTCTACTCTACAAACTACGACCGCTGACTCCACCAACTCCCAAGGCATGGGAGCCAAAGCAAACACACTCAGCAATACCGCCAACTGCTGTTCGGCAGCATTTAACTGCACCCAACTTAACTCAAAAGCCGCCGCTACAGGAGTCAGCACCTCATCCTGCAACAGCTTTTGCTGCAACTGTGCCAATAACTCTGCTACCGACACATCTGGCTCTACCTTGAGAAACGTTGCCACCAGTTCAATCCCCAAGGGCAAATACTCCAACCAAGCACACAATTTCTCAGCAACAATCTGTTCCTGAATAATGCGAGTCTCTGCCTGACTAACTTCATACAGTAACTTGAAAGCATCCAAGGGTCTGAGCTTCTTTAAATCCAATCGCTGCAAGGTTTTTTCTTCCAGTCGCTGTCGCGCTGTCAGCAACACCTTAAAGCGGGGATTTCTAGGCAGCAACCGCTGCACCGCGCGGTAATCGCTGACATCATCCAATACCAGCAGAGCATTGCCAGAGGTTTTTTTTGCCCACTCTTCGTAGCAAAACTGCAACCGTTCCTCCAGATTGTCGAGAGTATCCGGCGGCTGAATTCCCATTCGCAGCGCTTTCTGCAACACCTGCGGCGCTAAATCGATTTCCCGCACAAACACCCACCAAATCCCTGCTGGATAAGTGTTGTGTTCGCGGTGAAAAGTTGCATACTGCCATGCCAATTCTGTCTTGCCGATGCCGCCCATTCCCGACGCAGCGGCAATGGCAACGCGGCTCCCATCCTGCAACAATCCGTGCAATTGCTGCATCTCCTCATCCCGCCCCACAAAGTTTTTTGAACCGAGTTCCGAGGGAATATCGTATAGTTGGTAAAAACTTGTGAAACCTGGATTAAGTGTTTTTCGCTCCAGGTCTAGGACTTTTTTGCTAATACCTTAATCAATTTCCGAAACGTTGGGAAATGCTGCTGGAAAAAATTCTCTGTATCCAATTCAGCCTCGTAGGAAATTCCTATAAACGGCGGAATGCTTGAGATTACACCTTTAAGTTTCGCGGCCGCTGTCGCTCCCGGTTGGTTCAGCTTGTCCCGAATCTCCTGCAAAATCTGAAGCACTTCATCTGAATACTGTCCCTGCACTTCAATTTGCCCAACTTCTTCGACAATCTCGGCAACAATAATCTCAGCCTCCTGTTCGGGAATGTCTTCTGTTTTCGTTTGCTGAGCGAGAACCTGCCAATACTCTTTCTCGTACTCCCGAATCTTCGGCTTAATTTCTTCTCCCAATCGCTGCTCAGCTTGGATTTTTGCTAGTCCTGTTGTGAAGATAGCTTCTTGCTCTAAAGCGTGTTGCTGATCTCGCAGCAATTTCAGGTTTTTTTCAATTTGAGACAGACGATCGATCGGCATTGATATAACTCCGGCAGACTGAACAACTCCTGACTCTAGTCTACAGCCGGAAAATTCCAATATCCCTATTTTTACCGCAAAGAGCGACAAGTCAGTCAGGACTTACGCACCGCGACGCCTAGAAACCGGGTTTTTTCTGAGAAGACGCGTTACAGCCGGCAGACTCGGTAAAAACCCGGTTTCTGACCACCCGTGCGTAAATCCTATTCTGGAGTTTGATAAACTTAAAGTAACGTTCAGTAGCATTTTAGAACTCTCAAACTGCTAAGTGACATAGCTACCAACGACCCCGACGAGCAACTGCGAGAATGGGCACAGGAGCAATTAAAAATGCAAAATGAGAAATTAAAAATGGAGGAGAAACCATGACATCACAACTTCAACAAGCCATCAATCTGGCTCAGTCACTTTCATTCACAGAGCAGCTTGAACTCCTAAAAACACTATCCACAATCATTCAACAAACTCATTGTCTAGAAAACCAAATCACGCCCGAAGCAGACACAGACTTTTCAGCAGAAAGCTTTCGCACATCCTGGCGACAAGCTGTAACCGGACAAACTCTACCCCTTTCTGAACTTTGGGAGGGCATCGACGTTGACTGACACGTCTTTGGTCGAAATTCGGTTGACCCCTGAGTTTCAGCGCAAACTGAGAACCCTAGCAAAGAAATATCGCCAAATCCAAGCCGATCTTCATCCTATCCTTGAGCAGTTGCAATTAGGAGCATTTCTTGGAGATCAAATCCCTGGTATTGGCTCTATCGTTATGAAAGTGCGGCTTAAGAATAGCAATATTCAAAAAGGTAAAAGTGGCGGTTATCGCCTTATTTACTGGATTTCATCGCCTGAGTTGATTGTTTTATTAGACATTTACTCAAAGTCTGACCAGCAAGATATCGAAGTAGGGGAGATTCGCCAAATTATTAAAGAATTCAGCACGCAATCTGAAGAAACAGATGTTTAAAGTGATTCAGGACACGGCAGTGCCGTTTCCCTACCATTAATCGGGCGATGGTTACATTTCTCATCGAAGGCTCATGATTATTTTGGGGTAGGGAAACGGCATTGCCGTGTCGTCCGTTGCTAGCAACCTTATTAAACCCATTTCCCGCTGACCAATCAGTTTATTGTTCCAAAATCTCAACTAAATCTTCGATCGCAATATCGAACGCACGTGCCATCTTGTCCAAAGCTGTGTAGTCAACAGTTGCCATGCCTGGAGAATTGGCATAGGTAATGATCGTGGTATATGGAATACCTGTTCTTTTGGAGACTTCTGTCAGATTCCAACCCTTATCTTGAGCAAATTCCCGAACTCGCAGCCTAATTCGTCCCATTCCCTCTTGACAACACTCGAGTATTCGTGTTGAATATAAACTATAAACAAGCGATCGCCCTCCGACCTGAGAAATCAAGGGCGATCGCCTTTCATTCACCACCCACAAAAGTGGGAAGGATTTTCCTATGATACCAAAACAATCGACATATCGCGATCGACTTCAACCTTGGCATCTAATTCGCCACCTCCCCAACTGTCAGCGGTTAACAGTCGCCCGTTTCGCCCGCCGTCCCGATGCCGAATCTTACCTAAATGCACTGCGCCGCTTAATGCCCGCAGTCCCGCATACAATTGTTTTCGTAAATGCGCTGTCTGTCTTAGAGGAAAACAGCGTTCCAATTCCGATGCAATTGTCGATCGAAGTTTAATTGTTGAACTGTGCGATCGCCCTTCCACAAATAGGAATTATTCTATTTTACCGGAAGTGCGATCGGCCCTAAATTCCCCAAAAAAATGTTGCTAAACTATAAATAGACTTAAGTCAAGGAGTCAAATCAATGCCATCTCCCTTTCCCGGTATGGACCCGTATTTAGAGCATCCCGAACTCTGGCCGGCCCTACATCACTTGTTAATTAGTGAAATTTTTAGATTTTTGTCTCCCCAACTGCGTCCTAAGTATTTAGTCTCGTTGGAAGTGAGAATCTATGAAACCGCTGATGATGATTTGTCAATTGGCATTCCTGACGTAAACGTAATTCAGCCACAAACTGCAACTGAATTAATAACATCAAACATAGCCGTTGCAGCGCCACCCACACAACCCTTGACAGTAAATATTCCCATGCCATACCAGGTTCGGGAAGGCTATTTAGAAATTAGAGAAAGGGGAAACGAAGAACTAATAACCGTTATTGAAATCCTCTCGCCTAGCAATAAGCGCACAGGAAAAGGACGACAAATGTACGAGGAAAAGCGAGAAGGAATTTTAGGTAGTCGCACTCATTTAATTGAAATAGATTTATTGCGGCGCGGTCAAAAAATGCCAGTTATTGGCAATAATGTTGAAAGTCACTATAGCGTTTTGGTGTGTCGGGGAAATCGCCGTCCCAGAGCAGATTTGTACGCTTTTAACGTGCAAAATGCGATGCCTGCCTTTCCTCTGCCGCTGCGATCGGGCGATACTGAACCTGTCATAAACTTGCAGGAATTATTCACTCAAATTTACGACATAGCAAGTTATGACCTGAAGATAGATTATCGCAACTGGGAATTCATACCAGCGCTGTCAGAGGCCGATACAATTTGGGCAGATGCTTGGTTGCGCGATCCAGGATTGCGAGATTAATTTGGGCTGGAGCCAAATTCTGGTTAAATACCCTATTTATTTCTTAGTCTGCGGAGGCAGACTTCGTTTCACTCTATGCAGCGATTTCAATCGCCCAGTGACTTAATTCTTAAATTGCTTGAGGGCTAAACATCTTGACTTTGCATCAACCGCTGCTTCAAACGCGCCGGATCTCCCCGATCGACCACTTGGCCCTTTTCCAACAAAAAAGCCCCATCACAATAATTCAACTCATCCAAACGGTGAGTCACCCACAAAGCCGTAATCCCGCGATTTTTCACCAACCGCTGCACCGCCGCCACCAAATCCAACTGAGAATCAGGATCTAACAAAGCCGTCGGTTCGTCCAACAGCAGAATTTCGCAGTGACGGGCGATCGCCCCAGCAAGAGCAATTCGCTGCTTCTGGCCCCCACTCAAAGCATAAATCGGCCGCCGCTGCAAATCCAGCAAATTCACAGCCTCCAAAGCCTCCGCCACCCTCTCCCGCACCTGAAGGTTAGAAAGCTTTTCCTCCACCAAACCAAAAGCCACATCCGCACCCACAGTCGGCATCACCAGTTGGTGATCCGGGTTTTGGAACACAAAACCCACTCGCCCACCCAAGTCAATTTCCCCCGACTGGGGGTGCAGCAGCCCAGCCATCAGCCTCAACAGCGTAGACTTGCCGCTGCCGTTAGTACCCAAAAGCATCCAAAACTCGCCCTTGGGTACATCCAGAGAGCAACCTTGCAACACTCGATCGCCCGACGGCCAGCAAAAACCCAAATCCCGCACAGCAACGGCTGACTGGCTCATCTCGGCACCAACACCCCCAGCCCTCATTCTGCAGCCGACAGCGAGACAAAACCCGGGGATCTGCCTGTAGATGACGCCCCCGATTTCTGAGAAACCACCACCCCAGAAATCTCGCTGCTGACGACAGCCACCTTTTTCTCAGGATTTTTCTCGCAAGTTAGTTCCAAAACTTGCGGTTGGGAGTTGCGAATCGCCGCCAGTACCTGCTGGTAAACAGTCTCAGCGTCCTCCTCCAACTTCCGCTGCACCGACAGCGAGACGGGCGTATTTTTCACAATGATGTCAATGCTGAACATATAGTCTTAAAAACCTAAGTTTGGAGCTCTATCCTCAGTATATATATAGGACTTACCCACGGAAACCCAGTTTCTTAGAAAAATCAGAGGTTGAGGGCGATACATCTACCCACCCACGGGGCTTCTGACGCAAAGCGCAGAGACTCCTATATAGTAGAAGTTCCCAAATGCAGGGCAAGGACTTCGGGGACTTCGGGGACTTCGAGGGCTTCGGGGACTTCGCACAAGTCAAAAGTCAAGAGCCGAAAGTTTTTTAAGAAAAACTTGCTCTTGTAAAGAATTACCTCTATAATCGTCAATACGGTAAAGAAAAGTAAACTCTGTTCATAATCCAACTTGTTTTCTGGTAAGCAGAGGCAACGGTTGGAGACAAATGACTAGAGAAAGATCCGCTGTAATTATATCCATTTGGAGATTTGCGTAATGACAATCGCAGTCGGACGCGCCCAGACCGAAAGAGGCATCTTTGATGTACTCGACGACTGGCTCAAACGCGATCGCTTCGTCTTCGTAGGCTGGTCTGGCATCCTGCTATTCCCCTGCGCCTACCTAGCCATCGGTGGCTGGTTAACAGGCACCACCTTCGTTACCTCCTGGTACACGCACGGTTTGGCAAGCTCCTACCTCGAAGGAGCCAACTTCCTCACCGTCGCCGTCTCCACCCCAGCCAACAGCCTCGGACACTCCTTGCTGTTCCTGTGGGGCCCCGAAGCACAGTGGGACTTCACCCGCTGGTTCCAACTCGGCGGCCTGTGGACATTTGTCGCCCTCCACGGCGCTTTCGCACTTATAGGCTTTTGCCTGCGTCAGATCGAAATTTCCCGTTTGGTAGGCATCCGTCCCTACAACGCCCTAGCATTCACCGGCCCGATAGCCGTGTTTGTTTCCGTGTTCCT
>NZ_JAUBQD010000116.1:0-8370 GCF_036701085.1 Microcoleus sp. Pol7_A1 | reverse complement strand
AAGCTTGCACACGCTCCGCGTTCAAACCAGTCAAAGTCTTTCTCTGTCAAGGTTTTAGGCTTTTTCGGCAAGCCCTAATTAACTAATCGACAAAAAATTCAGGCACTTTATTGGTTAAAAGCTGGATATAGTCCAAGCCTTACATATGTAGCAGAACCTTTAGGGGTACATAGGATAACTGTAAATAGATGGTTAAAACAATATAGTGTTGGCGGTCTGCCCGCACTGCTAAAAACAGGAAAATCAACTGGTAGACATCGAGTAATTCCTCAAGCTGTATAATAGCTAGATTATCAGATAAATTAAGTCAGGAATCATGTAAATTTAAAAGTTATAAAAAAATTGCAATTTGGTAGAAGATAAATATCAAATATTAGTCAAATATCAAACATTACACAAGCAATTATACTATCGGATGAAAGCTAAGTTAAAAGTACCAAGACGTGCGATCATCAAAAAAGATAAGGCGGCGGAAATAGAGTTTAAAAAAAACTAAAAAACATACTAAAAGTCGCTTGGTGGCTGGAGTCTATAAGCCCAAAACCAGCAGAAAATGGGCTGAAATATTGGTGTCAAGATGAAACAATAATCGGGTTAAAAACAATTAAAGGCAAAAAAAATCCAGCTTTGGGAGTTAAACCAATAGGTAAAGTTCAAGGGAATTTTAAAGCCTACTCTCAAGGGGTGACAAGGGGGCTGCAAAGCAGGGAGAATAAGGGTTGAAGTCAACCGCGACCCGAAAAAATCGGGGGTCGCTACGACCCCCAACCAAAATATATGCTTCCTCAATTCTACCAAAAAGTCTTCGATACACATCTGACTCCTAGCCAATATCTAACGCTACAGTTGTTAGTGTTAATGTTACAAAGCTATCGAGATGTCAGTTTATCGACTTTAGCCAACCGGTTTCCACAACCGATTAAATATGAAAGTCGAGTCAGAAACCTGCAACGTTTTTTAGATTTGCCTGAGCTAACGGCTAAGCTGTTGTGGTTTCCCCTCATCAAGCACTTACTAAAACAAGAATTTCGCCACCAACCGACCAACCGAGAACAACGAAGACAGACTAAGAAATTCCAGCTTATTCATCAGGGACACTTGTTCTTGATTATCGATCGGACGCAATGGCAAGAGCGGAATCTAATCGTGTTAAGTTTAGCTTGGGGGAAGCACGCAATTCCCGTTTATTGGGAAATCTTACCCAAAAAGGGGAACAGTAGGAAAGCGCGAGCAAAAAAAAGTTTTAACTCCTGTTTTGCGACTGTTGAAGCCTTATCCCGTTCTGGTCTTAGCCGATCGATCGAGAATTTCACAGCGTTCAACTGGCTTACTGGCTCAGGCAAAGGAAAGTAGACTTTGCCTTGCGACAGAAAAAAAGCACTTGTATTGCCGATGATGATGCGGTTTATCGAGCGCTCAAGGACTTAGAGATTAAACCAGGAAAATCTCGATTTTATGCTAACATTTATTGTAGGAAAGCTCATCAGCTTGGAGACTTTAATTTAGCGGCATACTGGAAACGAAAATATCGAGGTAGAGGTGGAAAAGAACCTTGGTATATTCTGACCAGTTTGAAAAGTTTACCTCGGACTCTCTCCGTTTATGCCGCTCGATGGGGCATCGAAACAATGTTCCGAGATTTGAAAACTGGAGGCTATAATCTCGAAAATACAAAAGTTAATGAGCGCCGCTTAATGGCGCTTATTTTGCTCATTTCTATCGCTTATACTCTGGCGACTTTTCAGGGTGCTTCTTTACAACCTCTTGCCGTCACCGATTATATTTGTCGTCCCACGCTCAGCGGGACGTTCAACAGAGCGCTATAGCACTTTTTGGATGGGATTACACGCTCCCGATTGGGGTCAATCTTTCCAAAATTGGTCGGATTTAGCCTTGACTCTGATGAATCTCAAACCTCACAAACGCCTCTATTTTCAACGAGGGCTTCACGCTCTATCCCTGATCCAGAGTACCTTGTAGCCTTGTTGTCACCCCTTGAGAAGCCTACTATTTATATGGTGCAGTTGCGCCACAAACAGGAGAAAGTTTTTGGTTAGAGTTTTCACATTTAGATGGTATGTGCTTTCAACTGTTCTGAGATCAACTAGCCGAGAAATATCCCGCTCATTTAGATGTTGTCCCATTGGATAATGGAAAGTTCCATCACAGTAGTAGGCTAAAAATACCAGATAATATTCTACTAATTTTTCAACCACCATACAGCCCTGAATTGAATCCAATTGAGAGAATATGGTCACACATAAAACAAGAACTGAGTTGGGAAATCTCTGAAATTCTAGATGGTCTTAAAGAAAAAGTTGGCGCTTTTCTGGGGAAACTTTCTACAGAAGAAATAGCATCTATAGCCGGATGGGACTACATTTTATCAGCTTGGGATGCTGTTGCATATTTTTGGAGAAGTGGGATAAGTTCAGAGCAACTGCAATTATTTGATCGATCGTGGACGTGGTAGTTGGAGCGAATATAAGCAAAAAATATTTTAGTTGCGACCACCAAATTTCTATTGGGTTAAAATCAGGAGAGTATGGGGATAAACAAATAATACTTGCTCCTCAAGATTCACTCATTGGCTTGATTGATGCTAATTTATGGGCGGTAAATTATCCATTACTACTACCGCTCCTTCCCATAATTGAGGACATAAAAAATGCTGAATAAATACGGCAAATGCTCGTCCATCCATTGAATCATTCATTGTCATCACTGCTAGCACTTTTTTCATACTAATTGCGCCAATAGCTGTGAATAAGTTCCCCTCGATAAAATGGTTTAATTTCGGCCAACTCTTGTTCCAGACGGAGAACGAGAATGAGTCTTGTTCAAACCCAATAGAATACCTGTTTCATCCAAAAACACGCTTGTTTTCTGGCTTGATATCCTTGATTGTCTCCCAATACTCCACTCTCAATTTTTGGAGTCAATAGTCGCAGCTTGGCTACTGTACCATGCTTTTTTTTGCGATTTAGCTCTAATTTTTGTAAGTAACGACACATGGCTGCCCGACTCACCCTATTTCCGGTTTTTTGTGCAAATAATTCACACAACTCTACCAAAGTGGCATCGGGATGCTCTGCGACTAGCGCTTTGACTTCTTCAGATTTAGAAGTCAGATGACGCTCATTGCGGTTTTCCCCTTTGTTTAGATTGTAAAGAACCCTCAGTTTGTTGTTGCTTGACCAGTTTTTGAACTAGAGTTTTACGCTCCATTAAATTGGTCGGCTACTTTCCTCGCTTGACATTTTTTCTACTAAATATGCTGTCACTATTTTTTTTAGGAGATCGAGTGAATAGGCTTTCCGACGCTTTGATTACACAATAAGCTGTTGCACATTTAAACTGTGATACACCCATTCCCCTTGTTTTTGATTTTTCGACCCCATTTAATAATTAACTCTCCTTCATTTAATTGGAGTTTAGACTAAACGGTGCTTCACGCACCCAAGCCGCTCAATCATGTAAGACAGACAAATGAGCTGCGTTGAGTGCGAATTCCGTTTCCTTGGTTCGTCTCCCGTTTGACGGGCAGGGTAAAATAGCTTGCCAAAAAAACTGCCTGCGATTGATTCAACAGGCAGCACCTTGACAGAAAATTGAGAATTCACCAAAAAATCTCAAATCTGCCTGCAATGAATTTTCAACAATTACAGCTATTTCGTCAACAAGCTTATCAATGCCTTGGTCTTGCCAAGGATGCCACCTTTGAACTAGCAGATGCAGCGATGACGACGCGCCACGTTTCATGTTTAGCAGATTTGGCTCTCAATCCCTTATTTCGGCGTCAGTGGTCAAGTATTTATGAAGCGCTACAAGATTGTAGACCAGACCCAGAACAATTGATGCAACTATACATCAAACAGATGTCACAAGTGGAACGCCCGGTATTAGCTATAGACCATACAGCATGGTTGAGACCCCATGCAGCTACCCTCAAAGAGCGCACCTATGAACATCAACCCAATGCCTCGCCTCACGGCGTACCTGTTGGTATCGGTCAAGGATATAGTACGATTGCCTGGATACCTTCATCTCAAGAAAGTTGGGCGCTGCCGTTGCGACATGAACGTATTACCAGTTGGGAAAATCCGATAGGTAAAGGCGCTCAACAACTAGGACAAGTATGTCAATCCCTTGAGCATCGACCACTAGCCCTGTTCGATAGTGAATATGGGTGTGCGACTTTGTTAGAAGCAACCGCAACCATTGATGCTGATAAACTGATGCGCATTCGTTCCAATCGTTGCTTGTGGTCAGCACCTCCACCTTATACTGGTAAAGGACGACCAAAAACTCACGGGGACAAATTTAAACTTAACGACCCTAAAAGTTGGTGGAAACCAGAACAAACTTTCTTAACCCAGGAACTCAAAAGGGGTCGAATCAGGCTAAGACAATGGGATAAGTTGCATTTTCGAGCCACTGCCCAATATCCGATGAGCCTGATTTTAGTAGAACGCTTAGAAGCTGAAACAGACCAATTAAAAACTCAACCTTTGTGGTTAGTTTGGGTCGGTTGCCAAATGCCACCTCTGAATGAAATTTGGCAACAATATCTACGTCGTTTTGCGATTGAGCATTGGTATCGCTTAGCTAAGCAAACCTTGCATTGGACAATTCCACAGTTAAGTACCCCGCTCGCAGTGTCAACGGTGGAGCGATTTGATGCCATTGCTCACCTGGCAATTATGGCTAGCGAAAGATTTGGTTAGAGAAACTTGCTTACCTTGGCAAAAACCGCTCTCTCAATTGACGCCGGGAAGGGTCGCACAATCAATGCTTCCACTTTTAATCAAGATTGGGACTCCGGCTGTTGCCCCCAAACCGCGAGGAAAGTCGGCCGGATGGCCTACCGGAAAACCTCGGACTCGAAGATGTCGGTATCCTGTGGTTAAAAAGGGTAAAGGTCAGTTCCAAAATTCATCAAAATTCACAAGTTAACCTCTCCATCTCTCTGCGATCAACCATCTGATCAACCATTTTTTCCCCTCAGCATTAGCTGGGTCAATTTGTGCTTAGTCTAAACTCCAAATACTTATTCATCCTCCAAAAATGATAGCACCCAACGAATACGCACCCAGACCTAAAATCCCGATCGCTCTCCACCTCAGCCAGTCCATAAACACCTTTTATCAGCGTTTGCTAGAACTAGATACTGGTTGTACTCTCTCATTCAAAGATTTTTGCAGACGATCGATCGCACAATGCATACATTTCATTTCATGGGCAATTCGATCTAGTTGTGTAGAAACAGGAGTTTGTTCTCGAACAGCTTGCCTCGTTGACGTTACAGAACTTGGATTTGTAGCCAACTCTGATATCCTAGTGAGATGTAACTGTTCAATATCGTTGTGAATTGCTTCGATATAAATATCTAGCCTCGGTAAAGCTAGAGGTGGGTGTCCCTGTTCCAGCGCATTTGCTAAGTTCTCTAAAATTTGGACAATCGCATCGGTAAATCGTTGGAAATCTGCAAATTGGTACTCTCCGCTAAATTTCTGCTGATGTTCTGCTAGGGTTGTAACTGAGCTGAAAAAAGCACGAATGTAAAGTATTAGCATCGCGATCGGCTCTACTTCTCCTCGAACGTGACGGGGTTCGCTGAATAACCTTTGAGCCGCAGCAGCAGCATTTGCATTCTCTAATGCCGCTTGATGACGCAGGTTTCTGATAGTTTCAGTAGAGCACTTTTGTTCTGGGTTGATATAACTAGCTGCAACCTGTTGAAAGTACGCGAGATTAGAGCGAATAGTTGTTGTTAGTTGTGCTGGAAGTTGCGATCGCTCCCAACTGGGGAATAACAAATAGCTGCCGAGTAATGCTAAAATGCCTCCAATTAAGCTATCGACAATGCGTAATACTCCAATCTCCCAGCCGCCTTTACTCGTCATATTCAGTAGCAATATGACTACGGGAGTGAGGAGAGTGATAAAGATGCCGTAGCTTAGCGATCGCACCGACATAGCAGTGACTAAGAGTATCAGAAGACAGACTAATATTGCCACTGGATTGTGGATAAGTATGACCAGGCAAATGCCAAAGATGCCCCCTAATGTGGTTCCAATCACCCGTTGCACAGTTGTCTGAGAAGTACCGCCAAAGTTCGGCTTTAGGGCAACTAAAGCAGTGAGTGTTACCCAATAGCCTGTGGGTACTTGCAATAGCAAGGCTACTAATTGGGCAGTTGTTACTATTAGCGCCAGCCGCAAAGCGTGACGAAAAATAACAGAATTAAACGTGAGATTGTTCCGCAGCGTGTCAATAATTGAAGAACGCTGTGGCTGTATCGGGGGATAAATGTTTAGCTGGGCGATGCTGCGCCTTTCTCCCCGTTGTAAATCTGTGGCAATTTCCGCATCGGTATGAATTTGTTCTGCTAGGGCTTTGAGACTAGCTACAATCTTGCCAATACTTACTAAGTCAGCAAAGTCATCTGCGTGAGCCAAACTAGCGTGATTCAGGACTTGAGAGTGTATGACTTGCCATTGGTATTCTAGTGCCTCGATCGCCCGATCTAGATCTCCCAAGCGAACAAGGTTCTTTTCTTTGGCGAGGGATTCTGACAAGATTTGCAAAGCCGTTGCCGATGCTTCTAGCACTTGCTGAATTTCTCTGTGCAACTGCTGGAATAAGGGACGAGTGGATGCGATCGCTAACAGTTCCACCAGTGCTACAACAGAATTGGTAATTTGGTTGACATCCTCAATTAAGACGAGTAACTGATTGCCCCGCAAGTCAGCAGTTTCTCTGCCCGTCCACACAGCACCCCAAACACTCCGCGCAGAGGTCAAATCTTGTATTACGCTGTCTTGACCTTGTAAGAATTGCTCTCCCCACTTCTGACGCTCCTCCAGAGTTAATGGTATCTCGCTTGCCATTCGCAAAAATTTGCTCAATGTGGCATAACAACTGCTGGCTGCCTCGATCGCAGGTGTATAAGGGCGTAGCACCCACAATCCTAGAGATAACACCATCGCCCAGACACCTCCAGCTAGGCACAGCGCGCATTGAAGAAAAACAGTAGATAAATCTGGGAACGAAGCGAATTTTGCTAGCGAGACGATAAACATAGTTGATGTAACCAGGCTAACCGTCGCGGCGATCGTACCAAACAGACCAGCTAAGCCAGCGATGAACATCACTAAGAACGTGGCTGGAATAGCTAGCCACAGGGTACTACTAACCAGATTCGCCATTAGCAAGGCGACAGTAACGCCAATGGTTGCTGCGAGCATGACAGTGGCTTTTTGGCGATAGGCTCCACCCGTATCGACCATCCCAACAAACATGGCTCCCATCACCGCGATCGTACTTGCAGCAGGATGACCTGTAATGAAGCCAACTGCAATGGGCCCGCTCACTGCCAAAAGGGTACGCAAGCCGTAGAGGATGTCAGGTTTACCGGGCTTGAGCTGAAACTGCTGCAACAGCCAGTTGAGAGATTGTCGATCGCCAGATGGCATTACTAGGCTACCTCTTTAAATTAAATTAACTGGTTTCCGCTTAATCCTGATACAAGTTATGATACAAAAAAGTTTGGCGTTACTGAATGATGCCATGAATCATTGAGGAATCGGCACATCCCAGAAGTTGAGGTAGTGTAGCAACAATCTGATCGAGTTTCTCAGCATTTCCTCTGACGCATGAATAACAAAGTGTCTTGCGATGCAGTCGGGCTTGCGTAATGTCGTAACCGTGTGTTTTCACCTTCTACCCTAGTCATGTAAGTCTTGCTAATAATCCGATCTCCATCTGGAATAAATCCTGGATAGACGGGCGGGCCGTCCGTGACATAAAAATAACAATTCCATGTTGCTACAAGCTCCCACAAGGGGGCAAAGGTCTTCCCACGCTCGGTCGCCCAAAACCCACCCTAAGATTCCTGGCTTAAAGTGGTCTACTGCTGTCGACAACCAGATTTTTTTTTACCCTACAAAGGTTTCTAGTTCATCCAACTCCCCCACTTCTGGAGTGGTCTCTGGGTCATAGGCGAAGGGTAAGCGTTCTCCTACTTGTCTGACCCAATTAATCACGGTGGTGTGATGGACTCCTGTGACGATCTCAATACCTCGAAATCCCATGCCGTTGACATACATTTTCAAACATTGCGCTTTAATTTCATCTGAGTATCCTTTGGAGATTGTCTAAACATCAATAAACTGACGATGACAATCCACACAAATATGATGAGTGCTTCCCTCTCATCTTGCCATTTTTACGGATATGGCTGGAGCCACATTGAGGACATTTCATTAGATTTGGCCTCACTCAATTCATAGGGTGCATCTCACTTTTGCGAATGTGTCAAAAAAAAGTTAAAATGAAAAAGCTAGTAAAATCGTCAAATAAAGATGA
>NZ_JAUBQD010000115.1:0-8790 GCF_036701085.1 Microcoleus sp. Pol7_A1 | reverse complement strand
TTTGCCAACAATAGCTCAAAACCTTTGCCCCACTTGTTTTGAGTATTTATACTTGTCGCAAAAGTGACACGCTCCCGAGATTCTTCGCCGCAGCTTAAACCATCACCTTGCACTAAAAGACAAGTTTTCGGGGTAAAAATGTTGTGGAGAAAAAAGGCGATCGCACATCCGGCAATAATTCCGGCAATTCCCAACAGCGGCGGTGGCGGCGGTGGCGGAGGTGGCGGCGGTGGCGGCGGTGGGGCGCTCAAATCCTGCAAAACATTAGCAACAGATTGATAGCGCTCTGTGAAGTTGTAGCGCACCATTCTGTTTAAAATCCCTTTCAAGCTGTCGCTAATGGGTCCCAAAGGTCGAGCGGAAGTTGAGTAGTGCAAAAAGATATCGTCATGCGGAGAATTTATCATGAAATCTCTAGCAGGAGGCAAGCCAGTGAGGCCTTGAATAGCGACAATACCTACAGAGTAGATATCGCTACAAAATTGAGGATTACCAGCAATTTGTTCGGCCGGCGAATATCCTCGCGTATAAATAGTTCTGCTGATTGTGTTTCCCGAATCAGTTATTTCCAAGGAACTGATTTCTTTGACCGCCCCAAAATCAATCAGAACTATTCTTCCATCGCAATCGCGCCGAATTAAGTTAGAAGGAGTGATATCGCGGTGAATCACATTGTGTTCGTGAACAAAAGCGATAACTAGCAAGATATCCTGAAAAAAATCAATTACTTGCTTTTGAGTCCATTGAGTAGTTGGAGCGAATTCTTGGCTCAGCGGCTGTCCTTCAATGTATTCTTGAATTAAATAAAAATTGTCATTTTCTTGAAAGCTATCGAATAACTGTGGAATCTGCGGGTGTATGCCCAATTGGTGCAAAGCTCGAACTTCTATTTCAAATCGCTGCTGTGCTTCTGGTAAGAGTTGCGGATCGCTTGGCTGCCTAATTTCCTTAACAACGCGCAGGGGACGATCGGGTATGTCTAAATCCATAGCTGTATATGTCCTCCCAAACCCTCCCCGACCTAATTCACTGACAATTTGGTAACGTTGGTGCAGGATATCTCCTGATTGCAGGCACATAAATTTTTCGCTATTTTTTAACTGGCTGCGATCGTTAAAATTGATTGTGCCGCATTATTACAGCGATTTCGGTTAAGTTTTTGTTAAGTTTTAGAAACACTAGCGCTCGGCAAAGTAATTACAAATTGTGTTACCTTTCCTCTTGAGCAATTTACCTTAATTTTGCCTTGACGTTTGGCAAGGATTTGACAAGCAATAGCCAGCCCCAATCTAGTATTTTTGCCGATCGACAAAATCCGCAATGCCATAGGTTTGCAGCATCGGACTTCAGTCCTTATTAAAATCAGAGGACTTTAGTCCTGACTAAAAACCCTAAAAATTGGTAATCAAATAGCTTCTTAGTGAAGACTTCAGTCCTCCTTAAAATCCGCGATGAAATAGGTTCGCAGCATCGGCCTTCAGTCCGCATTAAAATCCGAGGACTTGCATTCCTAACTAAAATAGACAAACCATAGACAAGTCATGGAAAAAACAAAGGTTCTACAGCATTCATAAACTGTAGAACCATTGAAAATATGTGTTTTATTGCAAGCCGATGGTGGGATTTGAACCCACGACCGTTCGATTACGAATCGAATACTCTACCCCTGAGCTACATCGGCACAGACAATTTTGGATTGTAGCACAACCTAAGGGAAAAAAGCAACGAGTTGTAGAATTTAATTCAAAACTCCACAACTCCTAACTCAGAACTTGTTAAACGGCCAGTTCCCCGTCGGTTGAGCCGCCTCTGGCCCCGGAATAAACTAAACCCCGCTGCATATCCAGCGTCAGCATAGTTCCGTCCCGAATTACCCGCGTGGCATTCTGCACGCCCACCATCACCGGCACGCCCAACCGCAAACCGATAATCGCGGCGTGAGAAGTCAAACTGTCCTCCTCCGTCACCACACCTGCGGCTTTCCGAATCATGTCCACAAAAGCGACGCTGGTGTGCTCTACTACCAGAATTTCTCCTGCGTGGAAATTGCCTACATCCGCAGCAGTGCGAGCAACCCTTGCCATGCCGCTCACCGAACCCAAACCGACACCGGTGCCTTTGCCTAAAACCGCTGTCACTACCTCAACTTTGATCAAATCCGTCGATCCGGCAACCCCTTGCAGAGTACCGGCGGTCATCACCACTAAATCTCCGTCGCACACTAACTCTTTTTCCTGGGCGACAGTCATCGCAGATTGAAATGTCTGGCCGGTTGAGGGCAAATCCAGCACCAGCAAGGGTTTGACTCCCCATACCAGTTGCAGTTGTCGGGCTACGTCTACGTGAGGAGTAACTGCCAAAATCGGAGTTTTCGGTCGGAATTTCGAGACATTGCGCGCTGTAGCGCCGGTTTTGGTCAGCGTCATGATGGCGGCCGCGTTCAACTGTTCGGAGATTTGGCTGACTGCTTGACTGATGCCGTTGGGGATCGATCGACCAATATCTTCTACATTCCTAATATTGCCGCTAATTCCTTCCCTCTCCATCCGCACCGCAATTCTCGCCATCGTCGCTACCGCTTCGACAGGGAACTTGCCGACAGCCGTTTCATTCGAGAGCATCACCGCATCAGTTCCATCGAGAATCGCGTTTGCCACGTCGGAAATTTCGGCGCGGGTGGGACGGGGATTACCTACCATGCTGTCGAGCATCTGGGTAGCGGTAATTACGGGAATCCCCATGCGGTTGGAAGTAGCAATCAAGCGCTTTTGCAAAATCGGCACATCTTCGGCGGGCAGTTCCACTCCCAAATCGCCGCGGGCGACCATCACGCCGTTGCACAGGGCCAGGATTGCTTCCATTTGTTCGATCGCCTCGTGCTTTTCGATCTTGGCAATCACCGGTACTTGCTTGCCCGCACTGGCAATCAGTTCTTTAATTTCGAGCATATCCTGGGGATTGCGTACAAAGCTCAGGGCGACCCAATCGACACCTTGGTCGAGGCCGAACATTAAATCTTTGCGGTCTTTATCAGTCAGCGCCTTAATCGACAGGTAAACTCCGGGAAAATTCACGCCTTTGTTGTTAGAAAGTGGCCCGCCGACTACGACGCGACAGTACAATTCCCGCGCCGCGCGGTCTACTTTTTCCACGCGCATTTCCACTTTCCCGTCGTCGAGCAGAATCACTGCTCCCTCTGGAACTTCGTCTGCTAGGGGGTCGTAGGTGACGGAAGAAATGAGTTCGGTGCCGGGAACCGGGCGGCTGGTTAAAATGAAAGGATCGCCATTTTTGACAACAATAGACCCTGTTTCAAAGCGGCCCAAACGAATTTTCGGGCCTTGGAGGTCTTGGAGGATAGCCACCGGCTGGTTGAGTTCAAAGGAGGTTTGCCGGATTAACCGAATGCTGCGTTGGTGGTCTTCTTCTGTTCCGTGAGAAAAGTTGAGTCGCAAAGTTGTGGCACCGGCTTCTATGAGCTGGCGCAGCACTTGTGGGTCCGAAGTTGCTGGGCCAATGGTGGCGACGATTTTAGTCCGGCGTAGGGCTTTTGGCAATTGCATCAGCGGTGTTCTGGGGAGGCAGGTGGATTTCTTGTTTAAATTTCGGCTAACGTTTCATCTTTGCACTACAAGCAATGACGCTAGTCTTAAGTCTTAAAAATTTTGATAGTCGTCAAAAAAGCAGGTATTGAACAATATATAGAATATCTGACTTTTTACCCATCGGTAATCTTTTCTTGGGGAGCGCTCTTTTGGGTAAATTTTTCCGCTCTCAGGCTTGACATAAATACAGACATACCCATATTTTATTTGTATGCTCAGCCCTTTTGGCTAATCTAGCACTGGTATCCTCGCACAACAGCAATACTTTCCTGTTTGTGCAGACGCTAGTTTCTGGCGATCGAACTCAGTTCTTTCATAAAACTTTACTATTGTCCGGCTTGTATCTTATACTACGCAAGTGTGAAATATTAAGGAGTCTTAACAAAGATGTCGGAGGCAGGACGGCCGCTGACAGTGCCGAAAGAGTTTCTGAGTCCTCCCGGTGACTTCAATCCGACACTGCTGCTGTTTTTGAGTGCAGTAGCGATTATCGTGATTTCTAACTTGGGTTTCTGGTGTTGGGAATGGCCGCAGTGGTGCTGTTTTTCGCTGAACGTGTTGGCTTTGCACATGGCCGGAACTGTGATTCACGATGCGTCTCACAATGCAGCCCATCGCGATCGCACAGTTAATGCTATTTTGGGACACGGCAGCGCGCTGATGTTGGGTTTTGCATTTCCGGTGTTTACGCGGGTACATATGCAGCATCACGCCCACGTTAATGACCCAGATAACGATCCAGACCATTATGTTTCTACCGGCGGGCCTTTGTGGTTGATTGCTGCGAGGTTTTTTTACCACGAGATTTTCTTTTTTAAGCGCAAGCTGTGGCGGAAATACGAATTATTGGAATGGTTTTTTAGCCGTTTGTTTGTGATCGGGGTGGTTTATATCGCCATTCAGTACGACCATTTAGGTTACGTGCTGAATTTTTGGTTTTGTCCTGCTATGGTGGTGGGATTAGCCTTGGGGTTATTTTTTGATTATTTGCCGCACCGTCCGTTTCACGATCGCGATCGCTGGAAAAATGCCAGAGTATATCCGAGTCCAATTCTGAATATCTTAATTTTGGGACAGAACTATCACCTGATCCATCATTTGTGGCCTTCAATTCCTTGGTATAATTACAAGCCTGCTTACGAAGCTGTGAAGCCGCTGTTAGATGAAAAGGGTTCTCCTCAAACTTTGGGAATATTGGAAGGTAAAAAGGACTTTTGGAGTTTTATATATGACATCTTTTTAGGGATTAGGTTGCATCACAAGAAAGCGTCTGATTGACAAAAAACCCGGTTTCTTCGAGAGGCCGGGTTTTTTTATAATAAAAGCTTTTAACCGTATATGCCCAGGGCAGTTTTTGTACTGTATCAAGTCCCGTAAAAAATAAACCCACCTGTAATGGTGAGTTAACTTTTAAATCAAGCCCAAAGTGAATCTATTATTTTTCCCCAGCCACGGCCACCGCTAAATTCCTATCCGGGCGCAAATTTTGAGCTCCCCGTAAATAAGGATGATAAATTTCAGTATGTGCGGGCCAATTGATGTGAATCAAAAAGCGGATGCAGCGTTCCAAAGCACCCTCAACGTGCATTTGCTGTACGTCCAACAAAGGAACATTACACCAGTGAGGACGTTCGCGGGCGATCGCGGCCGGAAACACAGCATCTAAATCACGAGTTGCAGAAAACGTGGCACTAATAATTAATTCTGGATTTATATCATTTTTTGCTTCTAATTCATCTAACAATTCTCTCACCGCTTCTCGAATTGCTTCCACCGAATTCTCGCTGGCAGTTGTTGCCCCGCGAATCGCCCGCACTTGCCACTCCACGCAAATTTCCTCCATATTTTTATTATTAGTCATTAGTCATTAGTCCTTAGTCATTAGTCATACTAAATTAGGCTTAAATACCCACTTTATTTCTTAGTTCCCGCTTGAGTGGACTTCGTTTGTGTAGTTTGACCTCGAACTCGTAGGCGAAGCCAGGGCGAAGCGCTTATGACGGGCAAAGCGCCACATTTGAGTTTGAGGTCAACAGGTTTCAATCGCCCAATCATCCAGGGAGTAACTAATGACTACTGACTCCTGACTAATGACTAATTTATTTAATCACGGGCGATACATCCACAGCGGCAAACCGCTAGTAGAAAGCTCGAATTCCAGCACATTATTGTAAGCTGAAAGCCCGGATATATCCAGACTACTCCCCAAGACGCGATTTAGGAAAGGTTTTTGTTTTTCTAGCGTGCAGCACTCGGTTTTTTCCGGGTCGAGGCCTGCGAGTTCGGCGGCAAGGCGGCGAGCGTCCTCTTCTGTTCCCAGTCGATCGACCAAACCCAATTCTAAGGCTTGCTGGCCGGTAAAAACGCGGCCGTCGGCAAAAGTTTTCACGTTTTCAACTGCCAATTTCCGGGCTTCGGCAACGGTTTCCACGAATTGCTGGTAGCTGGTGTCGATCAAGTCTTGCAGAATTTGCTGTTCAGGATAGGTCAATTCTCGATCGAATGCCAAGATATCTTTATACGGCCCCGATTTAATCACCTGAAAAGAAACGCCTACTTTTTCTAACAGCCGTTCTAGATTGTTGCCCCGGATAATCACGCCAATACTGCCGGTAATTGTACCGGGATTGGCAACGATATGCTCGGCTCCCATGCCGATGTAAACTCCGCCAGAAGCTGAAATATTGCCGAAACTGGCAACAATTTTGACTTTTTCGCGCAAACGCTTGAGTGCGCTGTAAATTTCCTGGGAATCGCCGACTGTGCCGCCGGGGCTGTCTATCCGCAGCAGCAAGGCGGGAAATTTGCGTTCTTCAACGGTTTTGAGAGCTTCTAGGACTCGTTTACGGGTTTCTCCGGCAATGGCTCCGGTGATTTCGATACGGGCGATTTGTTTGCGGTAGGGGGGCTTGAATGGCCAAATCATGGGCAGTGTACAGGCAATGTTACGGATTTTTGTAGCTAACTTCTTATAGTGTGCCTTATTCATCGGGGTAGATGTTGTGCCTGTGTTCGCAACAGGCTTTCCGGCCTGTTCCACAAGAAATTTCTTGATTGTGGAACGGGCAAGATGCCCGTTTCAGATTGTTCGCAACAGGCTTTCCGGCCTGTTCCACCTTGATTTTGTGGAACAGGCATCTTGTCTGTTCCTAATGGCCGATCGAGAGTTGTACGATCGCACTTAACCCACGTTCGATATATAATTGTAAAAATTGCTTAACAAATCTACATCATTCTCGTGAGAGCCACTCTCATCAATTATTTGGAGTCTCCACCATGCAGCTAAAACTTACCGATTCTAAACTGCCTTTTGCCCCGCTGTTGCTGATTGCGCCGTTTTTCCTGTGGGGAACCGCGATGGTAGCGATGAAAGGGGTGATGCCGCACACAACGCCGCTGTTTGTGGCATTCGTGCGTTTAGTACCTGCGGGCGTGTTGGTGCTGCTGGCGGCAGCGCTGATGGGAAAACCGCAGCCGCAGGGTTGGAAAGCTTGGCTGTGGATTTCGCTGTTTGCTTTGGTTGACGCTACTTTGTTTCAAGGCTTTTTAGCCGAAGGTTTGGCGAGAACCGGTGCGGGTTTGGGTTCGGTGATGATTGATTCTCAACCGCTAGCTGTGGCGATTTTGTGTTTGTGGCTGTTTCAAGAAAAAATTGGTTTTTGGGGCTGGTTGGGATTAGTTATTGGCGTTGCGGGCATCAGTTTGATCGGGTTGCCGGATGGCTGGATTTTGGGGCTTTTTCATCCTGAAAACGCGCAGGTTTCTGGGGGTATCGAACAGTTGTTTCAGGGTGGAGAATGGTTGATGCTGTTGGCTGCTTTGTCGATGGCTGTCGGTACGGTTTTGGTGCGCTGGGTTTGCCGATATGTTGACCCGGTGGTGGCGACTGGTTGGCACATGATTTTGGGCGGTTTGCCGCTGTTGGCAATTTCCGCTGCAACTGAGTCTGAGCAGTTTGTGAATATCGATTTTTCGGGCTGGATGGCGTTAGGTTATTCTACTGTGTTCGGAAGTGCGATCGCCTACGGCTTATTCTTTTATTTTGCTTCGAGTGGCAGTCTAACCAGTTTAAGTTCTCTTACCTTTCTTACGCCTGTATTTGCTTTGCTATTCGGCAATTTGTTCTTGGGCGAAGTGCTCAATCCGCTACAATCGATGGGGGTTGGGCTGACTTTGGTGAGTATTTATTTGATTAATCAGCGGGATACTTTGGGTGAGAAATTGCGAAAAGTGCGGCAGGGTGAAGCGAGTGCAGAAGTTGAAGCAACAGGATTGTTAGAGTCGTCTGAGTTGAATTCTGTAGAATTACCCGTGCAGTTGCGGGTTAGTGAATTGGAATCAGAAGTTTAGCGCTTTGAGAAATTTAGGGAGAATCAGTTAATTCTTGAATTAACTGATTTGGAGTTACAATCCTAGGAGTAGTAACCGGAAAATCTCGCGGGTTGCGGGTGACAATGGCATCAATTAGATTGATTACAGCACTGCTGTACTGAATTGCAACTTCAAAATCCTTGAAGTTGCAAGTTAATGCAATTGAAATAACAGAGTTATCTACTGTTGCTACTTGACAAAATGTGGCTAGCTGCCGCAAAAAATCCAGCGTCCAATCGCGGCCTCTGTCTCTGCGGATAATATAGTAAAGGTCGCTAAAAGTTGAGGCTGAAATATAGCCTTGAATTTGTGCTTCTTCAACAAAAGTTAAAATGCGATCGCTCTTAGCAAAGAAAGGTTCTCGATCGAGCGCAACATCTACTATTATATTGGTGTCAATCAGGAGTTTCACAAGTTATGTTTCTCCTTTAAATATTCCCATTTTGCTTGTTTGTCTGGATCGTCAAAATCCAGCGGTTCCGGTACAGCATCTCGATCGAATAAACCTTGAAATGCCTTCACGTTAGTTTTAAACTTTTTTTTAGGTGCTTCAGGTTCGATCGCATTTTCTGACGCGCTGGCTTGTTTAACCGTATCAGGTAGCTGCAAGACGATGATTTCTACGTCTCCCGGCGGCATATTCACGGGTTCCACAACTACCAAGTTGCCAGTTGCATCGATTTTACCTCTAAGTTTGTATGCTTGCATGGTAATCTCCGATAACTATGTTTATATTATATAGCGATCGCAAATCATTCGTAAATTAATTAAGGGTTTGAGCCAGCAGCAGTTCCATTAGACCTCTCCCATAATT
>NZ_JAUBQD010000171.1:0-1165 GCF_036701085.1 Microcoleus sp. Pol7_A1 | reverse complement strand
ACATCTAAACTCCTACTTAGATTTACGTCCTCATTATACATGATTTGTGATTTACAAATCATTTACGATCGCTATAGCAGCAGCAGTAAAGCCAGCGATTAATGCACTGTGGGAATGGGCCGGGGTGCAATCAAATGTTCATGTAGATGAAACCCCCTGGTGTGTCATGGGGATTAAAGAATGGTTATGGACAGCTAGTGGAGAAGGATTCTGTTTATTTCATGCCGCAGATACCAGGGGGATCGCGCGCAACTAGAAACCATGCTGGGTACAGAATTTGCTGGAGTCTTAAGCTCAGATGATTTCAGCGTTTATAATGGTGGGAAAGTCGCAGCCCAACAGAAGTGTCTGGCTCATTTACGACGGCATTTCAAGAAAGTGCTGGGACTTCCGGGCAACAATAATAATGCAGCAGTCGCTCAAATATTTCTGTCATTAATTGATGAAGCTTTTATCGCCCATGAGTCCTGGCGAAACACGAAGGATCAACTTACCTACGACTTCTGGGTTCAGGATTTTAAAATACGATTGAATCAAGCTTTGGGGACTTGGTTGAACCAAGTTGGTTATGCCGCAGGTTTGTTACTCAAATCCTTACGAGATAAGGCAGAACAATGGTGGTATTTTCTGAATGACCCCTCGGTGCCTCCGGATAATAATTTAGCAGAACGTTCTCTACGGCTAGCTGTCACGAAACGGAAAGTTTCTGGCGGCTCTCGTTGGATGAAACGATTTGAGGAAACGGCTAATCTATTGAGTGTGATTCAAACCTGTCGTTTTCAAGCTCGTTGAGTAATGGCTTTTTTCCGTGAGGCTATTTCGGCCCATTCTTGTGACTTGGCTATGCCGCTCGCTCATTCCCCTTTTTCAGACCTGAATCCTTACCTTTTTTGTTCTCGATCGACTTAAACTATTTTCTAGCTAAGCTTTCAAGTTGCTTGTCACCCCGTCAGGGAGTTTTCTCCTGACTAATTTAGATGACTGAATCTTTACCCTCTACGATCGCCCTTAACCCCAGTTTCACCATAATACTTGACGGTGGCGTGAGTTAATTCTGCCCTGAGCGAAAATTGGATCGACAAATTAACTAGGGCTTGCCGAAAAAGCCTAAAACCTTGACAGAGAAAGACTTTGACTGGTTTGAACGCGGAGCGTGTGCAAGCTT